>JAYNJA010000101.1:5312-9528 GCA_038109705.1 Thalassolituus sp.
GAATGGAGAGCGGCTCTGGCTGACTTTCACAGCGCGACTGGCCGCCTTGACGCCCTGATTAACAACGCAGGAATTCTGGCCTCCGGCCCCTATGAGAGCATTCCTCTGGATAAGCAGACGGCCATCATCGATATCAACGTCAAAGGCGTTATGACAGGCTGTTACTCTGCCTTTAACTATTTGAAGGATACGCCTGATGCCTGTGTCGTTAACCTGGCCTCGGCCTCAGCGATTTATGGCCAGCCATCCTTAGCCACCTACTCAGCCAGCAAATTTGCAGTTAAAGGGCTCACAGAGGCACTGAATCTGGAGTGGGAAGCCCACGATATCCGCGTACTGGATATGCTGCCGTTATTCGTTCAGACAGCGATGGTCACCGACATGGATGCGCAATCAATAAAGAATCTCGGCGTGCACCTGACCGCCGATGATGTCGCCGCACGGATTATGAAAGCCGTCAACAGCGGCCATTCTGCCAGCAAGGTTCACTGGACTGTCGGTACCATGACCGCACTCATGTATTCAGCCGCAAACCTTTCACCCGACTGGATCAACCGGGCAGTGAATCGCTGGATCAGCAAAAAGAAATAAAAAAACGCCGGCACAAGGCCGGCGTGAGAGGGGGAGCAATCATAAAGGTTGTTTTGCAACAACCGAGGGTATGAGTCCCCTCTCCTCCAGTTGTTCCTCAAGAATTCACTTTCTTAAGCCTTTTTTCGATAAAGTTTCTTCAATTTCGACAAGACACGCCGGATCATCAATTGTTGACGGTGTTTGGTACTCTTCGCTGTTAGCAATGTTGCGCAATACCTTACGTAAAATCTTGCCAGAGCGTGTTTTTGGCAGCCGTTGCACTACAACAGCATGGCGGAAACTCGCCACCGCACCGATATTATCCCGAACCCGCTGAATCAGTTCCGCTTCAAGTGTGGTTTCATCAACATTCACCCCATCCTTCAGCAGCACCAGACCGATAGGTTCTTCACCTTTCAGATCACTGTGCTGGCCAATAACAGCACACTCAGCGACCGCATCATGGCCGGCAACGACTTCTTCCATTTCACCGGTCGATAATCTGTGACCTGCGACGTTGATGATGTCGTCAGTACGCCCCTGCACAAACAGATAACCATCACTGTCGATAAAGCCACCATCACCCGACACGTAGTACCCGTCATAGGTAGCAAGGTAACCATCAACAAAACGGTCATGATTACCCCAGATCGTCGGCAGGCACCCCGGTGGCATCGGCAGGCGAATGGCAATACTGCCCTGTTCACCAGCAGCAACCTGTTTACCAGAAGGATCAAGGATTTCCACCACAAACCCCGGAGACGGACGAGTCACCGAACCCGGCTTGGTCTCCGCAATACCGTAACCGACATGGTTACCCGCAATCGCCCAGCCAGTTTCAGTCTGCCACCAGTGATCAACCACCGGGCGCTTGAGATGCTGCGTTACCCAGTCGTAGGTCGGCGGATCAAGACGCTCACCCGCCATAAAAATCGTTTTCAACGCGCTCAGATCGTATTTTTCTGCCAGCTGGCATTCCGGATCTTCTTTACGCACGGCGCGGAAAGCAGTTGGCGCGGCAAACAACGCTTTCACCTGATATTCCGCACATACACGCCAGAAAGCACCGGCATCAGGAGTACGGACTGGCTTACCCTCATAGAACAGGGTCGTGCAACCGGTAATCAGAGGCGCATAAACAATGTAAGAATGGCCAACAACCCAACCCACGTCAGACGCAGCCCAGAAAACATCGCCCGGCTGAATGTCGTACACAGACGCCATTGAATAACGCATAGCAACCGCATGACCACCATTGTCCCGGACCACGCCTTTAGGCTTGCCGGTCGTACCAGAGGTATAAAGAACATAAAGCGGATCAGTACCTTTGACCGCGACACAATCGACAGGCTGCGCAGCCTTCATTGCGTTCTGCCAGTCGACATCAAGCCCTGCGGTCATTTCACAGGTCTGTTGCTCCCGCTGAAGCACGATGCAGCTGTCAGGCTTTTTCGCAGCCATCGCGAGAGCATCATTGACGATAGGCTTGTAAGGAATGATGCGATCAATCTCGATACCACAGGACGCGGTAATCAGAACCTTCGGGCTGGCGTCATCGATTCTCACCGCCAGCTCATGCGGCGCAAACCCACCAAATACCACAGAATGCACAGCACCGAGACGCGCGCAGGCCAGCATAGCAATTGCCGCCTCAGGCACCATTGGCATATAGATAACAACCCGATCGCCCTTGCCAACGCCCTGTTTTGCCAGTACGCCAGCAAACAGCGCCACCTGCTCCGTCAACTCACGATAGGTGTATGAACGCTTGCTGTTTGTAACAGGTGAATCATATATAAGCGCTGTCTGATCCCCCCGACCATTAAGAACGTGGTAGTCCAGCGCCAGAAAGGCGGTGTTCAGTTCACCATCGGCAAACCAGCGATCAATGCCGTTTTCGTCCTGACTGAGTATGGTTTGTGGTTCTTTGAACCAATGAATATTTTTCGCCTGTTGAGACCAGAACGCTTTGGGGTTGTCGCGAGCTTCGCGGTAATCGTTATCGTAATTCATAGCAACCTCCTGGGATGTTATGACGATACGAAATACTCGGCTTCGCGTGTATTCGACTTAGGGATAGCGATGGTTCTAAAAGCACTTATTCCGTATCACTTTTACTGAGCACCAGACGTTACAAAGTGACATCAAAATACAAGCCCAGGGTATTGCTTCCGCCTTCTGGCCGTTCTTTAGTGTTTGAAAAGAATGGGCGGATAGACAGACGATCACTGGCAGCCAAACCAAGAAATATCGTAATGGTACGCGCGCCAGAATCGGGAATTTCGTCTTCCTGAAGATCGTAAAAGACACCTAGTGCTGTGGTGTCATTCAGGTGGGCGATACCGCCGGCAGACCATATCGAATAATCCGGGTGCTCCGTAGTTGGGCTATCACCATTAATCCGATAATCGTATGAGAGATACACAGTCGCTAAGGAGCTATAGCGATATAGTGTCGCACCGTAGGTCAGGTCAAATTCTCCAGTACCCATATTCACGGTCGCTGTTGGGATTTTTACCGCCCCCTGAATATCGAGGCCGCACTGGCAATAATCCGACGACAGCAGATCATAGAGTCTTGCAGAAACAGCAGTGTCGTCTATCGCTCCGGGGCTGTTTTCCAACCCAATCCAACCGCTTGAAATACCAATGCTGCCACGGTCAGAAGAAGCTCGCAGCGAAACCGGAATATACACTTCACCCAACACATCGTATTGCGTAAAACTAAAGCCACTGGACAGATACAGCTCGGCGCTCACGGTTTTCGCCGACGTCAGCATCAGTCCTGCCATCACTGCCAGCAGTGCGGCTCCTCCAGATAACTGGTGATACGCAAATACAGAACAGCGCCTTACAGCGCTGCTCTGTCCCACATTTGCGTTATTCTTCGCCGGCAAGTTCAACTCCCTGCTCACGTGCGCGATCCTGCATTTCGATGCGATGCTGCTTCATCAGCTTCAGACGTTCTTCTTCGCTTTTCGCGGTGCGGATCTGCTCTCGATATTGCTTAATCTCGTCGTCGTTCATCATGGCGGAGCCGTAAATGCCGGAGCCATCCTGAAGACGGTCACGATCGCGGTCCTGATCCTGATCACCTGTACCGTCTTTCAACTGATCACGCTTGCGATCACGTTCCATCAGCGCATCGTGTGCCGCCGTCTGATCGCGCTTCATCGAGCGCTCCTGCGTCATCGTTTTAGCACGATCCATTGTGGCACTGTCGCTACCGTCCTTCGCGAGCACCAATGCTGGTGAAGCGGCAAGCCCGGCGATCATCATAGCTGTGAGAATGTTTTGCTTTTTCATCGTTCTGTCCTCGCTAAAAGCCAGTTATTGGCGTCAACACCATCAGATTACAGGGCTCCCGGATCAGGGTATTGACGCACGTCAAATAACGGTATAACTACATGGAAATATATCGTGTGAATGAACGCCAGTGCATTTCAGCACTGGCGTTATGGGTGATAATCAGGATTCAGTTGATACCGGATTGGTTATCAGTCTGCGACGTTGCAGCAGATACAGCGCCCCCATGACGAGTATCAGAGGGAAAACCGGATCAGTGGCAGTCGCTCCAGGAACTACACTACACCCGAACCAGTTTTTACCTTTACCGGATGACTTGCCAGAGCCCACCGCCCCCG
>JAYNJA010000102.1:0-9527 GCA_038109705.1 Thalassolituus sp.
ATTCCTGACAGCTCTGCTGGGGTATCCCCAGCACTGGCCAAGCGTGATGAACGCTGACTATCAATTGTGGGCACTGCCCTGAGGCTCTGCCTGAGTGATCTGACGGGCAAAAACCCGTTCATCCGGCAAGAGTACCGCTGAGACTTCCTGCCCACGGAGGCTGTTGAAGATAACGCGATAAGCCAATACAGCTTTCACATAGTCGCGGGTCTCGCGGTACGGAATGCTTTCAATAAACTGGTCATACGCCACCGGAGCATCTTCCAGCCAGTTATCGACCTTGTTAGGCCCGGCGTTATAACCTGCCAATGCCGCAATCAGATTTCCCTGATATTTATCGACCAGTGAGCGCACATAGTAACTCGCAAGTGGAATGTTCACCTGATAATCAAGCAGCTCATCGGTATCGGTGAAGGCCAGGTCTTTCTCTTTCGCGACCTGACGTGCGGTAGCTGGCATCATCTGCATCAGCCCCCGCGCTCCGACAGCCGATTTCGCATGTGGGTTAAATGCACTTTCACGACGGGCAATGGCCATTAGCAGGATAGGATCAAGCCCGTATTCTTCTGCCCAGTGGGTGAACTCATCCTGATACGCCAACGGAAAACGATAATCGAGGTAGTTCCAGTGCTGACCCGTAATAGTGGCCTGCACTGCCAGTGACGGCCAACCACGCTGCATTGCCAGTTCCGCATAAACAACGGTCTGACTGCGCTCACGCAACAGCAGGTAATTCCATTCTTCAGCAGCCAGCCCTGCTTCACCAATATTCCACAGCGCCTGAATACGCTCGATGGCGCGGGATTCGACAGCTTCTTCCAGCATATCTTCACGCACGTCTGGCTCAGCGTTGTTCAGGGTATATGGCAGAGCCAGTTTTTCAGCCGCCAGGAAGCCATAAAAGTCCCGCTCAAGCGATGCCAGCTTGTAAGCAAACTGGGCATTTGTTTCATCACCGGTCTGCTCCAGTGCACGTGCACGCCAGTACTGGTGATAGCCTGAATCTTTATCAGCCCCCTGAATGCGGCTAGTCCAGGTAAGTACGCCCTGCCAGTCAGAGGCGGCAATGGCCTCACGCAGAACAGGGCCTATCATGTCGGCATCGCCAAGTTCAGTAAGAATATTATCGATCAGCTCAGGGCGTTCACTGCCCTCAAAGCGGTAACTGCGCTGGCCAAGACGACGTTTGAGCCTGTGCTTCTGGGCATCGCTGAGCGTCTCGCTAGCAAACAGCTTCTCCCCCAATGCAGCCGCCTTGTCCGTCTTACGCGGTATCAGGTAGCTCATAACGGAATAGATCACATCATCTGCACTGACACGAGCGGTAACTTTCTCGGGGATATCAAGAAGAGTCTCCGGCTTACGTCGCGCCTGACGCAAAAACTCAGCGGCAGCCAACCAGTCATCACCTTTGAGCTTACGCAGCAGATAGTCAGACAGGCTACGATTACCAGCCTGTAATGCCAGCAGAGCCCGTTCCCAGGTCAGCTCTGGCGTAATTTCATCCCGCGCCATCATGGCTTTAAACAGGTCATCACACTGATCCGGCAGTGACTTTCCCTTAAGCCAGAGTTTGCGTCCGCCCTCAAAAGCCAGATCCTGATCACGAACCAGCTGCGCACGGTAGTAGATACATTGCTCCTGAGTATTACCCGGAACGCTGGAGTTAAGTGTCAGTACTTCTTCCCAGCGCCGTGCTGCACCGTATGACAGCGTTGCGTGACGCACAAGCCAGCGCGACAGTGGGCTATCGCTGTATTCACTTGCAAAGGTGAGGATATCTTCCGGAGGGGCCTTCGGAAGCGCCTTTTTCAGGCGATGATATTCGATATAGGGGGCAAGCACGTGTTGGGCGGTTTCATCACTGACATCCTGCCATTTTCCGGCACGAGCAGCTTCGAACGACAGACGGAATTCGTCATCGCTTAGCCCCCAACTGTTCAGCACGACTATACATCCCAGTGTCGCTGTCAGTCCCCGCAGAAGCTTCAGTCCCATATGCTCCGCTCTGATAAGAAGTTTCATAGTCATAACAAGACTAGCAGTTAATACCCGCATTGCAGGCTGGTGATGGCGTACGTAACGTATACCTCACCGGTATGTGATTATTATCATTCTTGTTCAGGACAGTACCCCAGTTTGGCTCAAAATAACATCTGATTTGCCAGGTCTGCCCCGTATAGTGCGACCCAGTCCCACAAATTTACACAGGAAACGACGATGAACCCGAGCGATACATTAGGCCAGTCTCTGACTCTGAAGAACGGTAGTGTGATCCCTAACCGTTTTGCCAAATCAGCGCTGAGTGAAACTCTGGGAAGCGTCGATCTTCGTGTGACTAAAGCCCTTCCGAAACTCTACAAGCGCTGGGCAGAAGGCGGTGTCGGTCTGAGCTTTACTGGCAACGTTATGATTGATCGTCGTCACCTGGGCGAGCCAAATAATGTCGTGTTGGAAGACGATCGCGACATGGAGATGCTCAAAGCCTGGGCTGCTGCGGCAAAATCCGCTGGTGGTCAGGTATGGATGCAGCTGAATCATCCGGGCAAGCAAACACCAAAGATGCTCAACAACGACCCTATGTCGCCAAGCGCTATTCCGTTCCGCAAAGAGATGCAGGCGTTTTTCGGTACACCGCGAGCCATGACCGAGGACGATATCCAGGATTGTATTCGTCGCTTTGCGAACGCTGCTGCATTAGCTCAACAAGCCGGCTTCGATGGTGTGCAGATTCACGGTGCCCATGGTTATCTGGTCAGCCAGTTTCTGTCTCCGCATCACAACCAACGTGATGACCGATGGGGCGGTGACATTGAGAACCGAATGCGCTTTGTAGTAGAGGTTTACAGAGCCATGCGCGCTGCCACAGGTGCTGACTTTAATATCGGTATCAAAATGAATTCCGCCGACTTCCAGCGTGGTGGCTTCGATGAAAACGACGCAGCAACCGTTGCCTCCACCCTTGCTGGCCTCGGTATCGACCTGATTGAAATTTCGGGCGGTACTTACGAGACTCCGGCAATGGCTCAGGGCAGCGAACATCACAATAGAAAACTGGGCCGCGAACAACCAGTAAAAGAATCTACCCGTCAGCGCGAAGCTTACTTCCTGGAGTTTGCCGAAATGCTGCGCACCAAAGTCGACGTGCCATTAATGGTGACTGGCGGCTTCCGTACGGCAGAGGGTATGGCAGCAGCGATTGAATCCGGAGCCTGTGATCTTGTCGGCCTGGGTCGCCCGCTTTGTGTGGAGCCCGATCTGGTGAATCGTATTATCTCAGGGGAAGACTTCACCAGTG
This sequence comes from Thalassolituus sp., assembly GCA_038109705.1. GTDB lineage: Bacteria > Pseudomonadota > Gammaproteobacteria > Pseudomonadales > Oceanobacteraceae > Thalassolituus. The sequence continues at coordinate 3,299 of JAYNJA010000102.1, forward strand.
TTGTTAAGCCAATTAAAACCGGCGTAAAAATGATCGACAAAATGGCTCTGATGGAAGTCTCGTGGTACGAACGCCAATTGCACCGTATGGGCAAAGGCAAAGCACCTCGTCGTCAGGATCAGGGCTTCTGGTCGTTACTCGATGTGCTCTGGATTATGACTTATCGCGGTCTGTTTAACCGGATTGGTCGTCTGCGGGCGTAATCTTTTTTTGGTATCAAGCCCGGCGTATAAAAATAACTGCCGGGCTTTATCTCTGGCGGGATTTTTCAAAAATAAAACATTAAACCGTTGGAGGATCCAGCAGCGTATCCTGCATTAATTCAATCGAGTCTGTCACGCCTGCGCTGTCTTCTTCATCGAACGTTGCAATATGGAACATCGCATCGCCTTCCTGCACCAGAGGTATATTCTGCTGCCCAATAACGATACCGCCCTTCGTAGCAACGAGTATGGCTTTTACATCGCCATAAGGATCACCAATTTCAGCCAACGCTTCGCCTTTATCAACCCAGTCACCTAAGTGTTTTAAGTCGCGAACGATGCCACTCTCCGGAGCACGTAACCAGTAACTGCGGTTAGCAGCAAACGGCTCAGGAGCATGTCGACGGGAGCGCTTACGCATCATGCCCAACTCTGCCAGAACATTCTGCACGCCCCTGACACCCGCGCGAATCGACAGTTCATCAAAACGCAGGGCCTCCCCTGCTTCATAAAGCAGAATCCGGGTGCCCTGATCCGCCGCAATCTGACGGAGCGAACCATCACGCAATTCTGAATTCAGAATTACTGGTACACCCAACGCCTCGGCAAGGTTCCGGGTTTCTTCGTCTTTCAGGTTAGCCCGGATTTGCGGCAGATTACTGCGGTGAATAGCCCCGGTGTGCAGATCAATGCCGTAATCACTCTGATCAACAATTTCACGCATAAAGGTATGCGCCAGACGCCCTGCCAGTGAGCCGGTTTCAGAACCCGGAAACGTCCGGTTCAGGTCTCTTCGGTCTGGGGTATAGCGCGTTTGGGTATGAACACCAAAAACGTTCACCATAGGCACCAGAATCAGGGTGCCTGATGAGATTTTTGCCTTAGTTGTAAAACTGGTGATCAGTCGGCGGATAATCTCCACACCGTTCAGCTCGTCACCATGAATCGCAGCACTGACAAAGACGACGGGCCCTGGTTTACGACTGCGAATAACCTGTACAGGCATCGCCACCGGGGTTCCTGTTGCAAGCTGAGACACAGGAATTTCGAGGCGTACACTCTTACCTCTTGGCACCACATCGCCGCCAATGATCAACTTATCAGGCATACGCCAGGTTTCCTCAAACCAGTTTTCAGTAGGGCGCGCAGAATACTCCGAAAACTACCCCGAACACTACTCCGCGCATAATTCATTCAGCGCGGTTCCACCCTCCACCACCGGGAGTGTGTACACAAAAAGTGTCGCCCGGCTGCATATCGATATCGTCACAGCCTTCCAGCCATTGCATACGACCATCCTGACGCATGACAAAGTTCACTCCTGCCTTGCCCTCGCCTGCACCATTGAGCGCAAAGGTCGGAACCTGGCGGTGCCCGCTGATGATATTCGCCCGCATAGGTACCCGGAAACGGATATGCCGTTCAACACCGTTCCCGCCCATGTGCTCGCCTTCGCCTCCACTAAGCTGACGGATATGAAACAGGTCGAGGACAACTGGAAAACGCTGCTCAAGTATTTCAGGGTCTGTAAGGCGTGAATTTGTCATGTGGGTATGTACGCCACTCGCACCAGCTCCCACTGTGCTTGCTCCGGCACCACCACACAGGGTCTCGTAGTATTGGTATTGATCATTACCGAACGTGAAATTGTTATTGGTTCCCTGGCCACCAGCCATAAGCCCCAGCGCGCCCATCAGACAGTCGACCAGATACTGAGCAGTTTCAACATTGCCAGACACAACAGCAGCCGGGTATTCAGGGGCAATCATAGACGCCTCTGGTACACGAATATCCAGCGCCCGGAAGAAACCTGCATTCAGGGGCATAGGTTTGTCGACCAGAACCCTGAAGCTGTAGAGCACGGCAGCCCTGACGACAGACGTCGGTGCATTAAAGTTGCCCGGGTGCATAGGTTGGTCCGGGCGATAGCCTGTACCGCTGAAGTCGACGACCGCCGAGCGGCTAGTCTGATCAACGCTGATTTTCACAGCGAACTGGCTACCGTCGTCCATGGCGTAACTGAAATCACCTGACGGCAAATCTGCCAGACAATCACGCAATGTTTGCTCAGCATTATCCTGAACATAGCCCATATACGCATGAACCTGCTCAGTACCGTACTGCTGGCAAAGCTTTAACAACTCATCTGCGCCTTTTTCACAGGCGGCTAACTGAGCCATAAGGTCTGCAATATTCTGATCTGGATTCCGGGCCGGATATTCTGCTTCAGCCAATACCTTGCGAATCGCGGCTTCCTGAAATGCACCAGCGCGCATCAGCACCAGGTTATCCAGCAGAACACCTTCTTCGGTGATGTGCTGACTTCGAGCCGGCATTGACCCCGGTGTAATGCCGCCGATATCCGCATGGTGGCCTCGAGCAGCGACATAAAAATCAGCACAGCTGCTACCCGATATAAATACAGGTTTTACGACGGTAATATCCGGTAAATGAGTACCACCGTTATACGGCGTATTCAGCACAAAAGCATCGCCTGCTTGCATATCGCTATGATCGCGCATAACGACATGAATGCTCTCACTCATAGAGCCGAGATGAACCGGGATATGAGGAGCATTAGCCACCAGCTCTCCATGGCGATCAAATACCGCACAGGAAAAATCGAGTCGCTCTTTTATGTTTACGCTGCTTGCTGTTTTTTCGAGTACAAAACCCATCTGCTCGGCGACAGACATAAACAAATGATTAAATATTTCTAATCTGACCGGGTCATATGCAGCTACGTCCGCACAGACTGCGCTTTCTTCAGATACCGAATGATCACAAATCAATAATAAAGCACCACTATCCAGAACACGCAAAGACCAACCCGGTTCAATCAGGTGAGTTGAATTATTATCAGTCAGTAGCAATGGACCCAGACGGGAGAAGCCTGCCGGTAAAGACGCACGATCATATACGTCTACGTCCAGCCAATCGTTATTCAGATAGATTTTCGAGACGCCAGTATGCGTCACGCTCTCTTCTGCGATATCTGGCAGTACAGCTTCAGGAGGTTCAGCACCGGCTTTTACAACCTCTAGCTGAAGCGCATCGAGCACAATATTTTTTTCAGAATAAATAAAACCGAATAAACGTTTATGCTGCTCTTCAAAATCTTTCTGCGCTTGCTCTTTTGACTGCCATTGAACCAGCAATGGCGTATCGGCACCTTCATAGCGCAAATACACGCGCAGATTACTTTCACCTTCGAGCGAGCACTGCTTAGCCAACGACGCCTGCGCTTTTTTCATCGCAGTCCCGCTCTGGTCAAGCAGGCACTCTACCGCCTCTTCACCCAGCCATCGTTGGTCTGCGATACCAATCCCGTAGGCAGACAGTACCCCTGCCATCGGGTGCAAATAGACCTTACTCATACCGAGCGCAGCGGCGACCGCACAGGCATGCTGGCCACCTGCGCCACCAAACGCACTCAGCACATAGTTCTGAACATCATATCCACGCTGAACCGAGATCTTTTTTACTGCCGCCGCCATGCTTTCTACGGCAATATCCAGAAACCCTGATGCGAGCTGCTCCGGCGTCCAGGCTGTACCGGTCTCTCTTGATACTTCATCAGCAAGGTCAGTGAACTTTTTCCCGACAATGCTCTGATCAAGGGTTTGATTCTGCTCTGGCCCGAAAACCGCGGGAAAATATTCTGGCCGGACGCGCCCCAGCATGACGTTGCAATCTGTGACTGTGAGCGGGCCGCCATTGCGGTAACAGGCGGGACCAGGAAAAGCACCGGCAGAATCCGGCCCGACCTGCAAGCGCCCATCGGCGAAGCGGACAATCGAGCCACCGCCTGCCGCCACGGTGTGAATATTCATCATAGGTACGCGCAGACGCACACCATTCACCAGTGTTTCAGTTTCACGTTCCAGTTCACCGGCATAATGACTGACATCGGTGGACGTCCCACCCATATCGAAACCGACTATGCGATCAAAGCCGTCAGCTTCTGCGGTGCGGACCATACCAACGACCCCGCCCGCCGGCCCCGACAGAATCGCATCCCGCCCCTGAAACCCGGAGGCTTTTGTTAAGCCACCGTTCGACTGCATGAATTCCAGGGGGACAGCCGCGTCACGCCCTGAGCTCAAAGCCGTGTTTACCTGATTAACGTAATGACGCAGCACTGGCGATAAGTAGGCATCTGCCACGGTGGTGTCACCACGCGGCACCAGCTTAACCAAAGGGCTGACCTGATGACTGAGGGAAATCTGAGTGAAGCCCAGGTGCTGTGCCAGCTCACCAATTCGTTTTTCATGCGCGGGATAGCGGTACGAATGCATAAGAACAATCGCGACCGCGCGATAACCACGATTAAACGCTTCCTTGAGCTGTACGTAGGTGGTTTCTTCATCCAATGGTTGGTCCACCGTTCCGTCAGCGAGAACCCGCTCGGCGACCTCGTACACGTCTTCATACAAAGGTTCTGGCTTGTCGATATACAGGGCAAAAATATCAGGGCGGGTCTGATAACCGATTGCTAGTTGATCACGCAGTCCCTTGCTGATTAACAATAAGGTGCGCTCGCCCTTGCGCTCAAGAAGAGCATTTGTCGCAACCGTGGTCCCCATGCGGACAGCGGCGATCTGATCAGGCTGATCGCTATACCGGGCCTGCAGCTGACGAATACCTTCGACGGCGGCATCCGGGTAATGATCTGGGTTTTCAGACAGAAGCTTATGAGTGACCAGGCGGCCGTCGGGCGTCTGCGCGACGATGTCGGTGAAAGTACCACCCCGGTCAATCCAGAACTGCCAGTGCTGTTGTGTTGCTGACTCTGCCATATGCCCGCTGTCTTATCTGTATTCGAAAGTGCGAATGATACCAAACGCCAGGGATATGAGGCAGGGCGAGCACTTATACACATACGACAGGGGCCAGTCGTCACGGCATATTGGCAACCCAGCTGGCCACGGCTTTAAGATCTTCTTCTTTCATATTGCTAACCACTGCAGTCATGGGTGAGTTAGCACGAGAGGCGTCGCCGGCCCGGAACTTAAGTAAGGTTTTCTCTAAAAATTCGTAGGGCTGACCCGCAATCCTTGGGTAGATTTCGTTTCCATGTCCAGCATTACCATGACAGGCGAAACATAACGACTGATAAATTTGCTGCCCTTTAAGATCAGGGGCAGGTCGGTTTTCACGAACTAATACCGGCTTATCAGAAAAATAAACCGCAATGGCAACACGCTCATCTGCTGTCAGAGAACCTGCGAGTTTGCTCATAACAAAATTCTCGCGCTCGCCATTGGCGAATTTTTCGAACTGGGTAAAGAGATACGCGGCATTCTGACTGGCAAGATTCGGGACATAATCGCGACGACTGTTGCCGTCTTCGCCATGACAACGAAAACAAAACTGTCCTCTTTCCTGCCCCTGCTGTGCAAGCGCTTCGGCGACCGCTGGGTCTGTTTCAGCCTGACGGAAGCGTTGCAATAATTCGCTGGTATTTTCAGCATACGAGGACACTGAATATACGAACAAAAATGTCGATAAAAATAGTGTTTTCTGGCGTAGGTACAACCACATAATTAAAGCCACTCAAAAGGAGCTGACATTACTTAATCAGTGGTTTTACGGCCAGCCCAGAGAGGGATCAAATACGACATTTCTGAAGCAGAAGCTGATTCAGATCAACTTCATATCGACTAACAATCGAACCTGCTAGCAATCACACCTGCTAGCGATCACATAGGTGACCAGAGTGTTGCCGTGATATCCATGCATTCATCATTATCGAAGCACAGCGTCATAGGCAGGCTCGCAGCCAAAGGCAGGTTCAGATTAAACAGCATGAGGTGCAATCCACCTGGCTTGAGTATTACTGATTGCTTAGCCGGGAGCTCCAGCGATGGCAGCTGACGCATTTTCATCATGCCATTTTCATGCAGGTGAGTATGAATCTCGATACTACCGGCCCACTCAGCGGTCACCGAGGTTAACTCACGTACCTGCTCAGATTGATTAGTAATCTCGAGAAAAGCCGCACTCATCGCCCGTCCAGGGACAGG
>JAYNJA010000103.1:0-8074 GCA_038109705.1 Thalassolituus sp.
ATTGTGCCTAAAGCCAACGCTCCCCGCTCACCTATTCCGGGCATGGAAGTCATTGCTGTTGAGCGGCTACAGGAAGCCATCGAGCGACTGTAAAGTGAAGCCGCTAGCGCTTATTTTAATCCTTCCTGACGCGCGGCCTTGCGCGCCAACTCTTTATTTTTGGTTTGCTCAGCCATCGCCTGACTACGATGCGTCGCTGCTTTACCCACCATATAAGCCGACACAGGCGCAGTGATAAACAGGAAAAGACTGATCACCAGTTCGTGAATATGCAGACTGCCTTCGCTCAGGCTGAACCAGATCAGAGAACCCAACAGGGTCGCCCCCATGCCCAGTGTCGACGCCTTAGTCGGCGCGTGCAGGCGGGTATAAAAATCCGGTAGTTTCACCAGCCCCCATGAGCCGATCAACATAAAGAGCGCGCCGAGCAGAATGAAAAATGCAACGAGGTAATCGCTGTACATAAGCAGATTATTCAATGATATCTCCCCGCAACAGATATTTAGCCAACGCCGCTGTACTCACAAAACCTAGCATGGCAATCAACAGCGCACCTTCGAAGTACAAGGCCGAGCCATGATACAGGCCAAGCAGAATAATCAGCGCAATACTGTTGATGTAGAGAGTATCAAGCGCAAGGATCCGATCGGTAATATCCGGGCCTTTGATCAGACGCCACAGGCAGAACAACATAGCGCCCCCCACCAGCGCCGACGACACAAGAACAACGCTAATTAACATGCGAATATCTCCTTCAACGGCTGCTCATAACGACCTTTGATAAACGAAATCAATTCAGCTTCGTCTTCCAGATGAAGTACATGGATATAGAGACAACTCCGGTCGTCTGAGAAGTCGACACTCACAGTACCCGGCGTCAGAGAAATCGAGCTTGCCAGAAGTGCCGCCGGGAACGGCTCTGACATATCAAGTGGATATGCAAGCCATCCGGGTTTCAGATATTTATTCGGCATCAGAACACGGCGCGCAACATCGAGGTTAGCAACGATGATGTCGATAAGCAGACGTATCATGTAGACAACCATTTTCAGCGGTTTTTTTACCGCTGAATGTCCACGTACATATGGGAAGGTAAGCACAGGAATTAACCAGCCAAGAAACAATCCCAGAAAGAACTGGCCGTAAGTGAAACCATTCAACAGCAGCCAGACAATTACCAGCATAACTGTGTGAAGCGGCATTGGCAGAAGGCGTTTCATTCTACAACCTCCCCTTCAACTACACGATTAAGCGCAGAGATACTGATACCCGCATGAAGATCCTGCGCTGCACGCATCGACCACTCTGTTAGTGGGCCCGCAGCGATGACCAGCACAACGCTCATCGCCACCAGCATAGATGCTCCCATAAAATGTAAGCGGCTAACCCGCTCTTTGGCCTCAGGCACGACCGTTCCCTGTGTACGCCAAAACAAGGTGGTACCCGCACGGGAGAGCGCGATCAGAGCAACAAGCCCCGAGACAAGAATCAACGGCCACACCCAATGAGCCTGCCCGGCATCGTAAGCGGCCTGCATCACGAATAATTTGCCAATAAAGCCCGAGAATGGTGGCAATCCGATAACCGCCATAGCGGCAATCGCGAATAACACGCCGGTCAACCGTGGATATAACAACGGCCGTGAACGCACAAAGCGATCTTCCGCCTGGCCACGTTGCATAAGAATAATCCCAGCAACGAGAAAGAAAGCGCCACTGACAAAAGTACTGTGCAATGTGTAATAAAGCCCTGCCGCTACACCCGCCTCGGTCTGCAGCGATACAGACACAAGCAGAGTACCGACGGAAATAATAATCAGGTTCGCAATCAACCAACGCAGTGTTTTACTCGCCAACGCACCAATCATACCCGCGACCAGAGTTGCGCCTGCGAGCCATGACAGAATATCCATCCCCAGGCCTGCGACCTCACCAGCGTTCTCGCCATAAACCACCGTATGAATCCGCCATAGACTGTAGATACCTACTTTGGTCATTACCGCAAACAACGCTGCAACGGGAATAGACGTACTGCCGTAGGTGCGCGGCAACCAGAAATGCATCGGTAACAGTGCGGCTTTAATACCGAATACGACCATCAGCAGGAGACCACCCGCCTTAGCCAACGGAATACTTTCTTCTGGCAACTGCGCAGCTCTCGCTGCCATATCCGGGATATTCAGCGTCCCGAACGCACGGTACAGCACAGCGAGCGCAATCAGGAAAAATGCAGATCCTATCAGGTTAAACAGGACATAGTGCTGTGCAGCGCGGGTTCGCTCCCGCCCCCCGCCGTGAATTAACAGGGAGTATGAAGCGATCAGCAGAATTTCAAAAAATACGAACAGGTTAAATGCATCGGCGGTCAGAAATGCGCCGTTCAGTCCCATTAGCTGAAACAGAAACAACGGATGAAAGAAACGTCCGGTTTCATCCTCTCCGGCACAGGCATAAAGGTGCGCCGCTAATGCCAATATTGCTGTTAGTAACAACATGAACGCAGATAGTGAATCAGCGATCAGGAAAATACCAAAAGGTGCCTGCCAATCACCCATTGCATAAGCGCGGGGGCCGTTCTGCAGCGTATCGATAAATACGAATGAGCAGAGCGCAACAAGCAACAGCAGGAACAGTTGTGTGACGATCCGCTGCTGTGGAAGTCGGGTGTTAAACCATGGCAATAACACAAACACCGCCGCAAAAAACGGCAAAAGTACCGGTAAACCGGGCAGGTGCATCATCGGTACTTACCTCCGGACGGTTTCTCCGGGCTCTGGCGCAGCTTCTCGCCCTCAAGCTTATTGGCAAGCACGTCGGATTCAGACGCACGACCGTCAACCTGATCATTCCCCAGATCTGCACGCGCACGGATGGCCAGAATTAATGCAAATGCTGTCATGGCAAAGCCAATAACAATCGCGGTAAGCACCAATGCCTGTGGCAGCGGATCAGAATATTCTGAGCCATCAGCCAGAATCGCAGGCTCATGCGTTGCAAGACCACCGCTGGCAAACAGAAACAGGTTTACCGCGTAAGACATCAGAGTCAGGCCCATGACGATTGAGAAAGTATGTCCTCTGAGCATCAGAAAGACAGAGCACCCAACCATCACACCGACGGTAATTGAATAAATGAGCTCCATTATGAACCTCCATCCGGACGGGTTGGTCGATGACCCGTGGTCAATTTTCCGAGGTTCGCGAGAATAGAGAGAGTCGCACCAATCACAGTGAGATATACCCCAAGATCAAAAGCCATCGCACTGGCCAGCTCAAACTTGCCAACAAGAGGCAGATAAAAATAATCAAACCAGGATGTCAGGAACGGACGATCAAACGCCCAGCTTCCAGCACCAGACAGGAAGGCGATCGACAGGCCGCAAACGATAAACCACTGGAATTTCAGGTCACCCCGGTCACGCATCCACTCCACACCGTTAGCAATGTATTGCTGGATCAATGCAATCGCCGTAATCAGGCCGGCAATAAAACCGCCCCCCGGCAGGTTATGGCCACGCAGGAAAATATAAGCAGACACCAGCAGGGCCAACGGCAGCAGGCTCTGAGAAATCTGCATCAGCATCATCGGATTCGCATCTTTCGACCATGGTCGGCCATCCATGTCTGCCGATGGTGCAAACAGTCGGATACCGGCCAGCAGTTTATAAATACCGATGGCGGCGATCGCCAGTACAGTGATCTCACCGAAGGTATCGAAGCCACGGAAATCGACCAGAATAACGTTCACTACGTTGGTACCACCACCGCCGGTCTTGGCATTGGCAGTAAAGAAGTCACTGATACTGTCTACCGGGCGGGACAGCATCGCAAAGGTCAGTGTACCTACGAGGGCTCCCAGCACAGTGGCGATACCCAGATCGCGAACGATACGCCCTGGTGAGAGGTGATGCAGACCAATGCGCTGAGGCAGAAAATACAATGCCAGCAAGAAAAGGATGATGGTCGCGACTTCAACCGATAACTGAGTCAGTGCAAGGTCAGGTGCTGAGAACCAGGCAAACGCCATCGAGACCACAAGACCAACGACAGATACCGTGACCAGCGCCAGCAGACGATGATGGCTTAGAAGTAGAGTTGCCACGGAGCCAACGATAAGCAGCAATGCCCCGCCCAAGCCAACCGGATCAATTCCGGTGAGAGGCAGACTGCCACGCGCTTCCGCCAGATTAATTAACGGGGCTCCTAAGGCAAAGCCCGCTGCGACAATCATCCAGAAGGAATAGCGCTGGAAGCTGCCATTATCAATCCATTCCTGCAGACTCACTGCCCGGGCGATAACTCGCTGCACGCCCTCTTCAAACGCCATCTTGGCGTCCACTTCCACAAACCGGGCCTGAAAGGTAAACATCACCTTGCGCTGCTTATACAGAGCAATACCACCAAGCACCGCCAGCAAACTCATCAACAGCGGCATGTTAAAGCCGTGCCAGACAGAGATACTGAACTGAGGCACACCTGTTGGCATTAGGGAGGCTCCCACAGCCATCAACAGATCGCCAACAATAAACTCTGGGAAAACCCCCACAAGCAAGCAAAGCACGACAAGAATTTCGACCGGAACCCGCATAAATACAGGAGGCTCATGTGGCGTCTTCGGTAAATCAATTGGCTCGCCATTAAAGAATACGTCGTGAATAAAACGCAGCGAGTAAGCAACGGCGAGAGCGCCACCGACGGTGACTAACAGCGGGATAAGCCAGGAGAGCGACCCCAGAATGTCCTGGTGCAGAGATTCTGCGAACAGCATCTCTTTAGACAGGAAGCCATTCAACAGCGGCACGCCTGCCATCGATGCCGCCGCAACCATTGCCAATGTCGCCGTGTAAGGCATATAGCGGAACAGACCATTAAGCTTACGCATATCCCGCGAGCCAGCTTCATGGTCAATGATGCCTGCCGCCATAAACAGAGAGGCTTTGAAGACCGCGTGGTTAATAACGTGGAACATGGCAGCAAGAGAAGCCAGTTCAGTATCCAGACCAAGCAACAAGGTGATCAGGCCAAGATGTGAAATCGTCGAGTAGGCCAGCAAGCCCTTCAAGTCGTGTTTAAACAGCGCGGTGTAAGCACCGTAAAGCAGAGTCGTCAGACCAACCAGACTGACTACCGCAAACCATAACTCGGTATGAGAGAGCACCGGATAGAAGCGCGCCATCAGGAAGATACCCGCCTTCACCATAGTGGCTGAATGCAGATAAGCAGAAACTGGCGTCGGTGCCGCCATCGCCTGTGGCAACCAGGCATGGAACGGGAACTGAGCAGACTTAGTAAAGGCGCCTAACAACACCAGAATCACGATGACAGGATACAGCGAACTTTCAGCAATCAGAGTGCCGCTGTCGAGCACCGTACGCAGGTCATAACTACCGACAACCTGACCTATCAACAGCAGGCCTGCAAGAAGAGCCAGACCGCCAGCTCCGGTAATCGTCATCGCCATACGAGCGCCTTTGCGCGCATCGGAACGATGAGACCAGTAGCTGATCAGCATAAAAGACGAAACACTGGTCAGCTCCCAGAAGAACCACATCTGAATCAGGTTGGCCGAGAGCACAACACCGAGCATCGCTGTCATAAATAACAGCAGACTGGCATAAAAGCGCCCAGCATTATCAGCGGGCGATAAATAGTAGCGGGCGTAGAGCACCACCAATAATCCAATGCCGAGAATCAGCAATGTGAACATCAGCCCGAGACCATCGAGCATGAAGCTGACATTCAATGAAAGCAGGGGAACCCACTCAGCATAAAACGTCGGAATGTTGCCCGCGAATACGTCGGGAATCAGCGAGATAACTATGCCCAGCGCAACCGCAGGGAGAATGGCGGTACCCAGCGCCAGCATAGAGCGAGGAAAGCGCCCAAGTATTAACGCAACCAGAACGCCGAGCAGCGGCAGCACCGGAACCCAGATAAGGCTCATCAGAGAGGAGTCTCCTCGAATTATTTAGGACTAGTTTACCAGTAACTCAAGGTGGCGCCAGAATCGCCTTTTGCGAAGTTATGTCAACTTAATGGGAAACGGCCTGATACAAAAAAGCCCTGCATTCAGCAGGGCTTTCTGTTTGTCAGAAGGCTATCAATTAACAGGCCTGACTGACTGGCTAACTTAGAATATCAACCGTGATATTCAGGGCTGAGTTCAACGACCGCTTCGACAAACGCCTTAGCGTGCTCAGGGTCAACAAACTGATGGATACCATGACCCAAATTGAATACATGACCACTGCCCTGTCCGTAGCTATCCAGAATGCGCTTCACTTCCTTACGGATAGTCGCAGGCGATGCATAGAGTACCGATGGGTCCATATTGCCCTGCAGGGCAACCGTACCGCCAACGCGTGAGCGAGCCGCACCGATATCCGTCGTCCAGTCGAGGCCCAGTGCATCCGCGCCTGTTGCTGCCATCGCTTCGAGCCACTGGCCGCCACCTTTGGTGAACAGGATCACCGGAATTTTCTGGCCGTCGTGTTCACGAATCAAACCATCAACGATCTTCTTCATATACGCCAACGAGAACTCACGGTAGCAGACATCACTTAAGGTACCGCCCCAGGTATCAAAGATCTGTACCGCCTGAGCACCGGCTTTAATCTGAGCGTTCAGGTAATCAATGACAGAAAGAGCCAGCTTATTCAGCAGCTCATGCATGATTTCTGGCGTGTCATACATCATGGCTTTCACATGACGGAAGTCTTTCGAAGAACCGCCTTCCACCATATAAGTGGCCAGCGTCCATGGGCTGCCGGAGAAGCCGATAAGTGGCACTCGACCATTCAACTCAGCACGGATGGTAGAAACCGCTTTCAGCACGTAATCCAGATCCGCTTCCGTATTAGCAATCGGCAGATCAGCGACATCTTTTTCAGTGCGCAGTACTTTTTTGAAACGTGGGCCTTCGCCAGTTTCAAAGTACAGCCCCAGTCCCATCGCGTCCGGAATCGTCAGGATGTCAGAGAACAGAATTGCAGCATCCAGCGGATAGCGCTCCAGAGGCTGAATCGTTACCTCGCAAGCCAATTCCGGGTTCATGCACAGCGACATAAAGTCACCGGCCTGGGCGCGAGTCGCTTTGTATTCTGGCAGATAACGGCCAGCCTGACGCATCATCCAAATTGGCGTGCGATCCACCGGCTGACGCAGAAGGGCGCGGAGAAAACGATCGTTTTTAAGCTCAGACTTTTTAAGGTCAGACATAGGAATCCCGGACACTCAGAAAAATATGGGGCGCATAATAACAAAAAACCCGGCCGTTGGCCGGGTTTGAATTTACTCACCGTTATCAATCACGCAGAGGGATAATGAACACCTCATTATCACGATCTCCAGCTGGATACACTTCCAGAAACATACCCGAAGAATTAAGATCAGATACGCCATCAGTATCTACCGTAAATGTCACACTTCCTGTCGTTGTAGTAAATACTGCGGATGAAGAACCACCAAAAGTACCATTATTGAGCTCTGCATTCACAACGATCTCATCTGTTACCAACTCGCCACATTTATCCGTGAAAGTAAACGTAACAGGTGTAGCCGCAGCTACGACGGTTGCATCCATCGTATAATCCAGACCTATATCATCCGTAAATGACGCTCCAACACTGACATCCCAGGCCTCACTGCCCTCTTCAGTTGTCAGTCTTACCGATGGATAAACCGCTTTATTAGTACGATCATCCGGCGGCCCGACCTCGTACATGACACTCAATCCATCAGTACCAAACACATGCGGCGCAACCTGAACTTCCTGAGCACCGTAAGCGTTAAGGGTATATGGGACAATAGCCACATACGATCCTGCTGGCGGTGTGTTACCGTTCACATCACGGGCAACAAAGTTGATGAAAAATCGTTCCTCGCTTCGCATGATATTACACGAGCGAGACGTTACGTCACCTTTAATGGAACTGGTTATTGAAGCGACCGCCCCATACATCTGATTAGATGCAACAATGAAACGAGCGCTGTCCCTTACATGCATAAGCGACTGACAATGGGTAGAGCTATCAGAACAACTTACACCTTGATAGGTCGCTGGCGCCAGCGTATGGG
>JAYNJA010000103.1:8084-9405 GCA_038109705.1 Thalassolituus sp.
CATTGTTATAGTCGAATAGTTCCTCTTTTGGGTTCAGGTTTGCGTCAAAATCGTAAATACCGTTCTCATTCGCATCCAGAAAAGCTTCGGCATAACTGAAAAACTGTTCACCGGCATCAAACAGGTTATTACCATTAGCATCGGCAAATCCAGCTTCTCCTGAAGTGTATGCCATAATAGTTGCAACTCCCGGCAACCCCCCGTTCCAGGTTGGATCGACTACGACATTAGCGTCATGTGGCCGGCTACTGTCTGCCAATCTTACAACTCCCGAGTGATCAGAACCCGGTAACGGCGATTGGCTACGCCACTCAATTGTGCATGCACCATTTATCGTCTGACATGAGGAAGGTAAAGAACCGGCATCCGCAACGAAGTTGATTACTGTGCCGTCTGCAACGGGATTCTGATAATGATCCGCTGCATAAGCTGACACCAGGACTACGCTCTGATCACCAGAAACATCCCACCCAAGCGTAGAGTACTTGCTCAACGAAATAGAAAAACTATCCTGATCAACTATACCGGTAGTGACAGATATTGACTGCGAACTGGTATAAATACGAGTAACGCCATCGGTCGCCAAAGTCGATGCTTTAACAGAGGTTACCGCGTTGGTAGTACCTGCGAGAACAAACGTCGATACTTCGCCGAGATCATTTGTCACTGATTGGGAAATTGAGAGAGAAGTACCACCAGTGGTATTCGTCAACTCGAAGTCCACTTCCTGATTCGATATTGGGTTGTTTGCGGTATCAATGACTTTAAACTTAACGACCGCGATCTTAGGTAGTACCGCGTCCCCAATAGTTGCGATAGATATAAATGGATTATCTACAGAGTCGAATACAATTGCTCCCACCGTCGGCGGAGCAATATTAACAGTACCCGTTGCAACAGCCAGAGCCTGATCCTGTGAATCAGAGCCGTCCTGTCCTTTATTGTACATTCTGAAAGAAATAACATCCTCACCAGAACAACCAAGAGCAGTATACGATACGCTTACATCGCCACTGGACGTTGTGACAGCGCCATCTTTACCAAACTCAGCTCTGCCATCACTGGCACAAGCAGATGAAAATACAACGGTATAGGATTCAGAAACGATCTTCTTATAGCCATTCGCCGGGTCTACAATAGTCGCAGATATCTGCGTGCTCCCACCGGCCGATAGCGACATATTAGCAATCGTAAGTATTCCATCCTGATACGCAGAGCCGACACCAGAGCCTATTGACGGGTTTTCAATCGTCGTGTCTGTCGTCACAACATCAGTGGAGCCCGCGTTATTATCAAGGGAACCAGTTACGTCATCACCGCC
>JAYNJA010000104.1:0-923 GCA_038109705.1 Thalassolituus sp.
TGCCGTCTGTCACAGATAGTGGCTAATGAAAGGCGCGTATTCTAACGATTTGTCGGTCATCCTGCACCCTGCAAATGGAAGAGTTCTCGGTCAGCTGACGAAAAGTGCCAATAAAGAAGCAGCAGCGCGCTGCGAAACTACCGTCTTCGTGGCACAATAGCGCCCTGAAAGAAATGCAAAGGAAGTGACGGGTGCGTCTTCTTACATTGTTTACATTGCTCTCACTGGCGGTGAGTGCGACATCAGCGACGGTACAGGACCTGTATGACGTCCGTGTGCCTGTGGCCGATCAGACGGCGGAAAGCCGTACCGACGCATTGGGCGGCGCATTCAGTAAAATGCTGGTAAAGGTCTCGGGAACCTCAGTTGTACTGGAAAACAACGCGCTTCTCGCAGAACAGGCTACC
The DNA here is from genome assembly GCA_038109705.1 of Thalassolituus sp. Lineage (GTDB taxonomy): Bacteria > Pseudomonadota > Gammaproteobacteria > Pseudomonadales > Oceanobacteraceae > Thalassolituus. Next base: position 408 of record JAYNJA010000104.1, read on the forward strand.
GCCTCTGAGTACGTAAGTAGCCTGCGATATGAGCGTGATGATGAAGGCAACCTGATGTTGTCAGTATCCTTTATGGCCGATCCTGTGCAGAAACTTCTGGAAAACTCGGGGGCGCCATTGTGGGGCGCGTCCCGTCCCATGACCCAGTTATGGCTGGCTGTCAGTGAAGACGGAGAGCGAGTCGCGATTGGTCCGGAAGAAGACGACTGGCGCCTGGCACTTAACACGGCGATGAAAGACCGGGGGCTCCCCTATATTCTGCCAACCTGGGATCTCGAAGATCAGATGGCGTTGCCACTAGCCAGCCTCTGGGGGCTGTTTGAGCAGGATATTGAAGCTGCGACTAAGCGTTATTCAAGTGAAGGTTATCTGGCAGGCCGTATTACGGCTGCAGGGGGGTACAACAGTTTTAGTGGTTATCTGACCTACGGCGATCAACAGCTTTCACTGTCGTTGCAAGGCGAGACACCAGCGGAGCTTGCGGCGCAGATAGCCTCCGCCATTGCTGAACATCTT
>JAYNJA010000104.1:933-9394 GCA_038109705.1 Thalassolituus sp.
TTGCTATCCCCGGAGCGGATGGCGGTCATATTCTTCGTGTTGCGGGCATCAACAGCTTTACCGACTACCACGCTGTGCTGAAATATCTGAAAGGGCATGTCGCCGTGCGCGACGTTGTCATGCTCAGTAGTAGTGGCAGCGAACTGACATTAGCGCTAGATCTCAGCGGTTCCTGGGCTCAGGTGTGGGATGTGTTGGCACTGGATGCCCGTCTGGCAGAAAGCGAAGAAGAACCAGGCTTGTATATCTGGCAGCAATGATATGAGTAGTACGACAGAATTAACTCAACTGACCTTGCCGATGGCGTTGCGTGATGACGCGCGCTTTTCGAATTACTATCCGGGGATAAACGCCCAGGTGCCTCAAGCGATCAAAGATCAGTGGACGACCCACGGGGAGTCTTACCTTTATTTGTGGGGTGCGGAAGGCTCTGGCGTCAGCCATCTGCTTCAGGCTGCGTGTCACTACGCCGAAGGCAAGGGACATCAAAGTATGTATCTGCCGCTGAAAGAACTTGCCGATTACGGTCCTATGGTTCTTGAAGGTATCGACGAGTTACCGCTGGTCGCGATTGATGATCTGCAATATGTCGCCGGTAACCGTGAATGGGAAGAGGCTCTTTTTCACCTCTACAACCGTATTCGTGACCGTCAGGGTCATCTACTGATCGGGGCGGACCGGGCACCGTTGCAGATGGAAGTCAGCCTTGCCGATCTGGCGTCGCGTTTGAGCTGGGGAGTGGTGTATCACCTTGAGCTTCTTAATGATGAAGAGAAAGTTCAGGCACTCATACTGCGTGCGCGTGAGCGCGGCTTTGATCTGATGGACGAAGTTGCAGCCTATATTATGAATCGTGGTCCACGTGATATGGCCGGGCTTTGCCATATTCTCGAATGTCTGGATCAGGCGTCTCTTACCGCTCAGCGGCGAATCACGATACCTTTCGTTAAAGCAGAAATGGGCTGGTAAATACCAGCCCATTTCTTTTCGCTAAGTAGCACTTACTATTAATCAGCGAGCTGCCGTCATTCCCGGAGCAGAAGACAGCTTCATGTAATCGAGCAGAATGTGGCCGGCTTCTATCAGCATTGCATCCGGTTCTTCCGGCTTTTCTGCATCTTCACCTTTCTCTTTGTCATCTTCCGGTTCTTCCGCATCCAGTGACGCAAGTACAGGCATACCTTTCGCTTTGCGACGCTTGTTCTCAAGAGCCAGGCGACGCTCATCATTCTCTTCCCGCTCTGTGCGACGAACCTGCTCATTAAGTGAAATCGCAGTTTTATCGCGCATTTCGCTAACGAGAGACTTCTGCTCGCGGATGTAAATGAAATCAGGATTTTCTTCAATGCGTGCTTCGTGCAGTTCGCGCAGGCGCGGAAGCTTTCCTGTCAGAGGGTTATGAGTCGTCTCGCGTGCAGGCTTGATGTTGTCCCATGGGAGGGCCAGCTCCAGAGCGCTCTCACCAATCTTCTCTTTGTCGAAGAGGGAAGGGAAGACGATGTCAGGAATCACGCCTTTGTGCTGGGTGCTGTCACCGGAAACGCGATAAAACTTCGCCTGAGTAATTTTAAGCTGGCCTTCGGTCAAAGCACGGAGTGATTGCACAGTTCCTTTACCGAATGTCTGTCCACCAATAACAAGGCCGCGGCCATAGTCCTGAATCGCGCCTGCAAAAATTTCAGAGGCAGATGCACTGAGGCGGTTAACCAGAACGGTTACTGCGCCGCCGTAGAGCACATCCGGATCACGATCACGCAGAACCTCAACGTTGCCGCGAGCGCCACGAACCTGTACCACTGGGCCTGTTGGGATAAACAGGCCGGTCAGATTAATCGCTTCTTCCAGTGAGCCACCACCGTTTGAACGGAGATCAATCACCAGACCATCGATTTTGTCGTCAATAAGCTCTTTTATCAGGCGGCTGACGTCACGCGTGGTGCTGCGATAGTCAGGCTCATTATTCATACGGCCTTCAAAGTCGATATAGAAGGTAGGAATATCAATCACGCCGATACGGCGGGTTTCATTGCCATCTTCAATTTCGATCACTTCTTTCTGTGCAGACTGCTCTTCAAGCTTTACCTCATCCCGCACGATAGAAATGATGCGGCTATCGCTGCTAGCTGTTGCGCCAGACAGAATTTCGAGACGAACCTCTGAGCCTTTCGGGCCACGGATAAGATCAACCACTTCGTCGAGTCGCCATCCGATAACATCAACCATCTCACCGTCTTTACCCTGGGCAACGCCAACAATTTTATCTTCAGGTTCGAGATCGCCGGCTTTAGCTGCAGGGCCGCCCGGTACCAGACGGGTTACCTTGGTGTGTTCGTCCTCGGTCTGAAGTACCGCACCAATACCCTGAAGCGATAAGCTCATATTGATATTGAAGTTTTCTGAATTGCGCGGTGAAAAATACTGAGTGTGCGGATCGAATGAGCGTGTTACCGCATTCATAAAGGTCTGGTAAGCATCGACCGGACGGCTCTGGTGCACACGGTTCAGTTGATTCTGATAACGCTTGCTGAGAAGTTCGATAATGGCTTTGTCTTCTTTACCCGCGAAGCGCAGATTCAGAATGGAGTTTTTGAGACGTTTTCTCCAGAGGTCATCAAGTTCTGCGGAGGAGGTTGCCCAAGGTGCCTCTTCCCGATCGAGTTCCAGTGTTTCGTCAGTATCGTATTTGTATACGCTGGCGTTCTTCTCAAGTTCTGTCAGCAGGAAGGAAAGGCGTTCGCTAACGCGTTGCTGAAAACGGTTGTAGATAAAGAAGGCTGGCTTCATGTCTCCACGGCTGAGTGCTTCGTCCAGGTGTGTTCTGAATTGCTCGAAGTCATCAACATCGCTCTTGAGCAGATAGCTGCGGGTACCATCCATGTCATCAATGAGGATATCCAGCACCTGCGAAGACAGGTCATCGTTGAGGCGCTTACGCTCATAATGACCGCGCAGCAGATTGCTCATCACCTGCTGCGTCGTCACTGACTCTTCCCGGGTCGGCTCAAGTGTTTTAAATGGGGTACCTGGCTCCACGTCAGGGATACTCGACTGAGCCTGCAAGGCCGCCGTTGCCAGAACAGTGACAACCAGTGAGCGGGCTGTGCTGAGGCCAAACATCTTCATAGCTTTACCAGATCCTTTATGTATTCCGTTTGAAATGGGCAGTAGGCGTCGATACTATGCGCGCCTTCGGGCCCTGACCGGTTCTGTGACCGTATGATTACCATATCGTTATAGTAGACCCTATCGGCTCAGTTGTTACCAATGCTTAGAACACGGTTTTTTGTGAAGAAGCGTCGGTTTCATGATTCTTTTGTCACTACAGGAGCCTGCCGTGGCGCGCGTTGTTCTCGATTTACCTGACGTTTTCACCTTCTCGACTCAGTTAACGGTGCGGGTTTCCGACATAAACTACGGTAATCACCTTGGCAATGACCGCATGATTTCATTGCTGCATGAGGCTCGTCTCCGCTATCTGCATCAGCACGACTTCAGTGAATTCAGCATTGGCGGCGTAGGTCTGATGGTGACCGACATCGTGGTGTCTTTTATGGCTGAATCTTTTGTCGGTGACAAACTGACCTTTAAAGTAGGGGTCACTGACTTCAACAAATATGGTTGTGATGTCGTTTATATGGTGCTCAATGAAAGTCAGGACAAGGTAGTTGCCAAGGCGAAAACCGGCATTGTCTTCTTTGACTACGATGAGCGTCGCATTACTCGGGTGCCACCTGTATTTTACGAGCGCTGTGCGCCGGACGAAACTCCGGTTGTGGAGTAAGCCCTTTCGTCAGCCGTTACTGAAGTACGCCGTGATGAAATCAAGGAAGGCCCGACTCTTATTGGCGAGGTAACGGTTCTGAGGGAAGACGACCTTAATGGTTCGTACCGGAATATCCATGTGGCTAAAAAGGCGTACTAATTCACCGTTACGCAGGTGCTTGTCCGCGATATAGGTCGGCAGAGCAGTGATACCCATGCCAGCCAGGCAGGCCTCATAGATAAGGTCGATATCGTTCACTGTCAGCTTGCGCTCAATATTTGCCAGGCTGAACTGATTCTCTTTTTCGAACTGACGTAACCAGTTAATGCGCGCGTATTCCGCGTTTGCGACCACCAGAATACGATGCTTCATCACTTCTTCAAGAGTTGAAGGCGTTCCCCATTTTTCCAGATACGCCGGTGACGCACAGATCACCAGACGCTGCTCAGCCACAGGCTTAGCAATCAGGCGCGAATCCTCAAGAGAGCCAATTCGCAGGGCAAAGTCATAACCCTCTTTTACAATGTCCAGTGGACGGTCTGATATATGAAGATCGAAGCTGATATCAGGGTATTGTTCGGTAAACTGGCTAAACACCCTGGCCAGTTCCTTGCGGCCGAAGTTCGACATAGCAGTGATGCGCAGGCGACCCTTGGGGGTGTCGTCAAAGTCCGTTACCAGTTTTTCCGCTTCGGTAATCGAATCGAGGATGTTTTCGCAGTGCTGATAGAACATCTGCCCGGCTTCGGTAGGGCTGACGGAGCGTGTAGTTCGGTTTAATAACCGAACGCCCAGACGCTCTTCAAGGCTGCTGATCTGCTTACTGACAGCGGAGGGCGTTACTCCTAATGCCTCAGCGGCGGTAGAAAAGTTGCGGGCGCGAACCACTGCAACAAAGGTCTGTAACGGATCAATACGGGACATACTCATACGCCTGGCAGAAGCAAGTGAGCATCCAGAATAGTTAATCCTCAGGAAATAATAAACCGATTAATCCGGTTATTTGTGAATAACTGTCGGTTAATTGGCGCTTTTACGTGGCTGGTAAAGGTTGATCAAGCCTGCAGTCACGATCAGTCCTGCACCAAGCCAGGTCGTCCATAGTGGAATTTCATCCCATATCAGCCAGCCCATAAGAGCACCATACAGAACGGCACTGTATGCATACACGCCTACTTTTCCAGTTGGTGCTGTGCGGTAGGCTCGTGTCAGGGCCAGTTGCCCGAAGGTTGCTACAAGCCCGAGCAACAGGATCCAGAGCCAAAGCGAAGTCTCGACCGGTTGCCAGGTAATGGCTGCTCCCGGAGCGCTGACTACAGCCGCGATTACACCGAAGTAAAATACAATGGTCTGGCTCGATTCGGTTGCCGACATTCGCCGGATAGTGACCTTGGCAAGTGCAGCAAGGAATGCGCCCAACAAAGCAATCAGTGCGATAAAGGTAAATGCAGAATCGTCCGGGCGGAGAATGCAGGCAACACCGCCAAAACCAACAAACACCGCCAGTACACTGTACTTTCCGGCCCGCTCACCAAGCCATAAAAGACCTATTAAAGGCATAAAAAATGGGCTGGACAGCTTCACCAGAAATGCCTCGGTCAGTGGCATATGCCCCAATGCCCAGAAGTAGCAGTACATTGCGCTGACACCGACGAGCCCGCGCATCAGGTGCCAGTGCCACACCGGTGTTTTCAGGAGAGCGGTACCCTGACGAAGAATCAGTGGCATCAGAATCAGAAGCCCGGCAGCGTTGCGAAAAAACACAATCTGCTCAGTCGACAAGCTTTCAGACAGAAACTTGATCAGGCCGCCCATGATGGCAAGCAGCGCTTCGCCAGCCAGAAGAAATAGTGCAGCCTGGCGGATATCCGGATTCATAACAGCCTCGGAAGTGGGTCCGTGATACTTGGTAGGCTTGAGTCTTTGATATATGACTCCATATAGCCTGAAGGCACTGGTAGATGCCTGAAAAAGAGGGCGCATTATACGCACGGCAGTGGCAAATGTGAGAGAGCCTGCGTTAAATCAATGATGTCTTTATTAGTTTTATTTAATTTGTACGCAGACAAGTTGAAAATTACTTAACTGACCGCATATTAGGCAGCAGACGTTAAACAAGCCCGAAATACAGACCTCGGGCAGGAGAGACAAGCTATGAGAATGGACAGACTTACAACCAGCCTTCAGAACGCTCTGGCCGAGAGCCAGAGTATCGCTCTTGGGCAGGATCACAATCAGATTGATACCGTACACGTTCTGCTGGCCTTGTTCGAACAGACCGACAGCAGCGTAAAAGATGTATTGCGTCGTTGCGGAACGAACGTCAGTCAGCTGGAGCGGCGCCTCCGTGAAATACTGGCTGACCAGCCAACAGTGAGCAGCCCGGATGGCAACATTCAGCTGGCACCAGAACTTGGTCGCTTGCTGAACCTTGCTGATAAAGAAGCGCAGAAACGCGGTGATCAGTTTGTATCAAGTGAACTGTTTCTGGTAGCCGCCCTGGAAGATCGAGGAGCGACTGGTCAGGCACTGAAAAGCGCAGGTGTCACTCGTGAAGCTGCGGATAAAGCTATTAAAGATATGCGTGGTGGAGAAAAAGTGACAGACGCCAATGCCGAAGACAGCCGTCAGGCCCTGAGCAAATACTGTATTGACCTGACCGAACGCGCAGAGGCGGGCAAACTCGACCCCGTGATCGGCCGTGACGAAGAAATTCGCCGCACCGTACAGGTGCTGCAGCGTCGCACCAAAAACAACCCAGTGCTGATTGGCCCGCCAGGTGTGGGTAAAACCGCTGTGGTCGAAGGTCTGGCGCAACGCATTATCAATGGCGAAGTGCCCGAGAACCTGAAAAACAAACGCATCCTGTCGCTGGACATGGGCGCGCTGCTCGCCGGTGCGAAATACCGTGGCGAATTTGAAGAGCGCCTGAAAGCGGTACTGAAAGACGTATCAAAAGAAGAAGGACGCATTATCCTCTTTATCGACGAGCTGCACACTATGGTGGGCGCGGGTAAGAGTGATGGTGCAATGGACGCCGGTAATATGCTGAAGCCCGCTTTAGCTCGGGGAGAGCTGCACTGCGTAGGTGCCACCACGCTTGATGAATATCGTGAATTTATCGAGAAAGATGCGGCGCTGGAGCGTCGTTTCCAGAAAGTAAGTGTTGATGAGCCAAGCGTTGAAGACTCAATTGCAATCCTGCGAGGGTTGAAGGAGCGTTACGAAGTTCACCACGGTGTACAAATTACCGATAGCGCGATTATCGCGGCGGCAAAACTGTCTCAGCGTTATATTGCCGATCGTCGCCTGCCTGACAAAGCGATCGATCTGGTTGATGAAGCGGCCTCAGTGATTCGCATGGAAATTGATTCCAAGCCGCAGGAGATGGACCGTCTTGAGCGTCGCCTGATTCAACTGAAAATTGAGCGTGAAGCCCTGCGCAAAGAAAAAGACGATGCGGCGCGCCAGCGTCTCAGCGACCTGAACGAAGAGATCAACAAAGCCGGTGCGGCGTATGTTGAACTCGAAGAAGTCTGGAAGAAAGAAAAGACTCTGCTTGAAGGTGCCAGTAAAGCGAAAGAGGAACTGGAGCAGGCCAAGCTCGAGCTCGAAGCTGCGCGTCGCTCGGGCGATCTGCAGAAAATGTCAGAGCTTCAGTACGGGCGTATCCCAGAGCTGGAAAAACAAGTGGCAACTGCCTCTGAGGCAGAGAGCACAGGCACAAATGAGTTCACTTTGCTGCGTAATAAAGTAACGGAAGATGAAATCGCTGAAGTCGTTTCTAAGTGGACTGGAGTACCAGTGACTAAGATGCTCGAAGGCGAGCGCGAAAAGCTGTTGCGTATGGAAGACGTATTGCACGACTCAGTCGTCGGCCAGGATCAGGCGATCGCTGCGGTATCGAATGCCGTGCGTCGTTCCCGTGCCGGGTTATCTGATCCGAATCGCCCGAATGGTTCTTTCCTGTTCCTCGGCCCAACCGGGGTGGGTAAAACCGAACTGTGTAAAGCGTTAGCTGGTTTCCTGTTCGACAGCCGCGACGCCATGATCCGCATTGATATGTCGGAATACATGGAGAAGCACTCAGTGGCTCGCCTGATCGGTGCGCCTCCGGGTTATGTCGGCTACGAAGAGGGCGGTTACCTGACTGAAGCCGTACGTCGCAAACCGTACTCGGTCATTCTGCTGGATGAAGTTGAAAAGGCGCATCCGGATGTATTCAACATCCTGTTGCAGGTGCTGGACGATGGTCAGCTGACCGACGGTCAGGGGCGTCGAGTCGACTTCAAGAACACCGTGCTGGTAATGACATCGAACCTGGGCTCCGATCTGATTCAGACCCTTGCGCCAGAAGGCGATTACGACGTCATGCGTGATGCAGTGATGGAGGTGGTAGGCACACACTTCCGTCCAGAGTTTATTAACCGTATTGATGAAGCTGTGGTCTTCCACCCGCTGGAAAAAGATCAGATCCGTGGCATCGCTGATATCCAGCTGCAGCTGCTGCATGAGCGACTGAAAGAACGTGATCTGGCACTGGAACTGACAGATGCGGCAACGACGAAACTTGTCGACGTTGGGTATGACCCAGTGTTCGGTGCTCGTCCTCTGAAGCGTGCAATTCAGCGCTGGATTGAAAATCCGCTGGCGCAGGACATTCTGTCCGGGCGCTTTATGCCGGGTAGTACCATTGTC
>JAYNJA010000105.1:0-9359 GCA_038109705.1 Thalassolituus sp.
TTGATGAAGTTTTTAAATAAGGAAATGATCGATTGTCTCTGTTGCGGCAGCTCTATCTGTAAGCCGTTAGAGGGTCAGGTTGTAACGTGTAGTAAGTGTTACTCTGAGGTTACAGCCAGAAGGGAGCATTCAGTTGATCAAAGCTCTTGGAAGGTACTGGTACTAATTTCTGTCGTACCGATTCTCAGCGTTTTTATCGGCCATTATTTTAAAAATCATCCGGTGTTTTTTGTCTTTCTATCGGCTGTGATAGTTATTTCTATCAACAAATATCTGTTTGGTTCGTACTTTTTTTCTCATAAGCCGGTTACTAAGTATGTTTATGTGCACGGGCATTCTTTTCCTGAGGAGGTCCGGCTTAGGAAGGAAACGCTAAATGCCTGGCTAGAAAAGGCAGGGTCTGACTATATTGGTTTTATTCGCTACCTGTTCTGTACAGACTACGTCTGGAAGGGATTGAACTCTCAACAACAGAAAGTTTTGATGGAGCTTCATGCTAAAACTGATACGTTACCAAGTCAGGATCAGATTGCAGGATGGAGCTCTGATCGCCTACAAGATGATTTGAAACGAATAGATGCGTTAGACGGTGAGTATGAATTGCAGCTGCGTGCCATCGTTGAAAGTCTGGATGAGTTATCGTTGGATTTTCAGCCTGAGGCATTGGAATAAGCAGTCCTTACTAAACCATCCTCACCAAACCACCCACGCATACCCGCTGATCACTGCAATACAGCTCAGATTGATCCAGAACCCAGCCCGCATCATATCCCGCTGCGCCACATAGCCACTGCCATACACAATGGCATTCGGTGGTGTGGCGACTGGCAGCATAAAGGCGCAGGACGCTGACACGGCGATTAACGCACTCAGGATTATCGCAGGAATCCCCAGGCTTTCGGCAATGGCGGCGAATACTGGCACTAATAACGCTGCGCTGGCCGAACAGCAGCAGTACGCTCCAGTCGGTGGTTTTTTCGATCTGTTTCCATGTAACAACGCGGCTCAGGCCCAGCGCAATAATCGCGCTGATGGCTATCACTGTATCGAACTTAGGCAGGCCGCCCAGTAGCTTGTTGATCGGTGCGCTGAATATCCAGAAGAGTACGGTTAACCCGAAGATCCCCAGCGTCAGTAAACGCGGGCGCGTCCATTCGAGCGGTTCGTGTTTGGTTGAAAAGCGGTGGTTCAGGTTGGGGCGTATAACGGCAAAGAGCACTGCGAGCATAACCGGCAAAAGAATTAGCGACAGTGGCCCTGCTAAGGTCAGCCAGTCGGCAAAGGTCATGTTGTTCTGCGCGGCGGCGATGGCGTTCGGCGGGCTGCCTACTAAGGTGGCGATGCCGCCGATACTTGCGCAGTAGGCGATACCGAGTAATACAAATACATAGGTTGGGCGTTGGTCTTCGGCATTTAACTGGTGCAGTACGCCCAATACCAGTGGCAGCATCATAGCCGTGGTGGCGGTGTTGCTGATCCACATCGACAGGCCTGCCGACACCGCAAACAACATAAATACCGCGACATTAAAGCGCCCTCGCGCGAGGTCGAGTACTTTGTTGGCGATGGCTGTATCTATCTTTTGCGCATGAAGTGCAGAGGCGAGGGCGAAGCCGCCGAGAAATATAAAGATAATGGGGTTGGCGAAGCTAGCGAGTGCTTTGGTTGTATCGAGTACACCAAAAGCTACAGCCAATACCGGAACAAGTAATGCGGTGATGCTTACTTCAAGGGCTTCTGTCAGCCAGAGAATAGCAATAAATATCAGGATGCTGAGGCCATCGACGACGGCAGGCTCAAACGGTAGCCAGAGTTGCATGGCTGCGAATAGCAGTGCATTGATAACGATAATAAGGTTTGAGCCCGGCATACGCAGTCCGTTGTTTTTTTATTGTTCGTACATGGTAATAAAAAAACAACGGCCCGGGTAAGGTGTCAGATGCGTCTGACCTTGATCTGGCGCCCTTTAATGCGGCTTTTCTCTAACAAGCGCAGGGCGTCGTTGGCGTATTCACGCTCGACTGCCGCAAAAGCAACGAAGTCGAGAACGGTGATATTGCCAATTACAGTGCCCGGTACTTTACCACCGGCCGTGATAGCTCCGACGATATCGCCAGGGCGCAGTTTGTTTTTGCGGCCTTCGGCAAAGCAGATGGTGACGTATGGTGGCTTGGCGGTGTCGTGGCTGCCGGTCAGTTCATTCTGGTGCATGGCCGGAATGTTGTGCTTGAGCAGGTCTTCAATCGCTTCGCGTTTGTATTGCTCGCGCTCGGTAAACAGGCTCAGGGCCAGGCCTTCGCTGCCAGCACGGCCGGTACGCCCAATGCGGTGTACGTACACTTCAGGGTCGCGTGGCAGTTCGTAGTTAATCACGGCCTGCAGCTCGTCGACATCGAGGCCGCGGGCGGCAACGTCGGTCGCGACTAAGCAGTGGGCGCTGCCTTGCTTAAAGCGTATATAGGTCTGGTCGCGATCACGTTGGTCTAGGTCGCCATGCAGCCCGAGAGATAAATATCCCGCGTGGCGCAGTGCCTGTGACACGTCGTTTACGGTCTGTTTGGTATTACAGAAGATTACCGCCTGCTCGATGGCGAAGTGCTGCATTGCCGCTAATAAGGCTTCGGTGCGACCATCTTTAGCGCAGCCAATCAGCTGCTGGCGGATATGATCGGTTTTATGTACGGCCTCAACTTTGATTGTCTCTGGCTCGTGCATCAGGTCTTTGCTCAGGACTTTGATGTTGTCTGGGTATGTGGCAGAGAACAGCAGCGTCTGGCGGTTGTGTTTGGTGTGTGAGGCAATATCGCGGATGTCGTCGGCGAAGCCCATTTCGAGCATACGGTCGGCTTCGTCGAGTACGAGAGTATTCACGTTCTCGAGCACCATGGTGCCTTTGCGCAGGTGGTCTTTAATACGCCCTGGAGTACCAACAACTATGTGTGCGCCACGCTCAAGAGAACCGATCTGAGGCCCGATAGAAACGCCACCTGAGATCACGACGATTTTGATGTTTTGCGTAAAGCGGGCGAGCTTACGTAGCTCATCAGCTACCTGTGTCGCGAGTTCGCGGGTCGGGCAGAGCACCAGCCCCTGAACGCCGTAAAACTTTGGGTTCAGGTTCTGTAACAACGGGATACCAAAGGCCACGGTTTTACCGCTGCCGGTTTTCGCCTGTGCTAGTACGTCGTTGCCTGCAATGCTGATTGGTAGCGACTGGGCCTGAATCTCGGTGGCGTCACTGAAGCCCAGTTGCTGCAGGTTGTCCTGCATCGCTGGGATGATGCCTTTGATGTCTTTAAATGAAGTGCTCACGCGGTTGCCTTGCGTTTCAGAACGACGCCCGTTTCGATGTGGTGGGTGTACGGGAACTGGTCGAACATGGCGAAACGCACGATATCGTGGGTTTTGCAGAGTTCGGTCAGGTTCGCGTGGAGAGTGTCCGGGTTACAACTGATGTAGATGATGTTGTCGTAACCAGCGGTCTGTTTGACAGATTCGTCGTCCAGGCCTGCACGAGGCGGATCAACCAATACGGTGCGGAAGTCGTAGCTGGTTAAATCAACGCCTTCTAAACGGGTAAAGGTGCGTTCGCCTCGAAGCGCTTGTACAAATTCTTCAGACGACAGGCGAGCAATGATCAGGTTGTCGATCTTGTTGTCGGCAATGTTCACCTGAGCGGCATTTACCGAGGTTTTTGAAATCTCGGTCGCCAGTACGCGGTCAAACTTTTCGGCCAGTGCCACCGAGAAGTTGCCGTTGCCGCAATACAACTCAACGAGATCACCACCGATGCCTTCAGAGGCTGAGCGCGCCCAGCTGAGCATCTTCTGGTTCACTTCGCCGTTAGGCTGCGTGAAGCCGCCTTCGATCTGGCGATAGCTGTATTGCTTGCCATCGACGTTGAGTACTTCGGTCACGTAATCGCGCTCAAGGACGATTTTCTGCTTACGTGAGCGGCCAATAATAGGGAAGCCAATGCGTGCCTGCAGTTCGCGGGCTTCTGCTTCCCAGGCCTCATCCAGTTTCTTATGGTAGATGATGGTGATAAGCGCATCACCGCTTAAGGTGGTCAGAAACTCGACCTGAAACAGGCGGCGGCGCAGCAGTTCGCTGGTGTGCAGTTCGGCTAATAAGCGCTGCATCAGGTCATTGATCAGCGGAGAGGCTATATTGAATTCACGGACTTCATAGGCCTTGCTGCGGTTGCCTGGTTCAAACATGGCGTAGAAGCAGCGGTCTCCCTCATGCCAGAGGCGGAACTCAGCGCGCAGGCGATAGTGGCTGACAGCGCTTTCATACACTTCCAGAGCCGGTGGTGCGAATTCTGCGAACAAACTGTTCAGCCGCACCTTTTTTTCGGCAAGCTGAGTATCGTATTCGGCTGGATTGATAGGATCTGGAAAGATTTCTGACATGAGATAACCGGTGGTGTTCTGTAAGCGCGGGTATTATACGCGGCCCTGCTCAGAGTGCGAGCGTGGCGCATAATGTCATTTCGGCCAATGATCCGTTGATTTCTTTAGGTATTGTGCCATTTATGATGATAAACAATGTATACACACAAACGAGGGGCGAGTGATGAGTGACGTTCTGCAGGATTTGGTGGAGTTACTAACGCCAGCACAGGTAAAGGATGATCTCTTCCGTGGTGAAACTCAGGATCTGGGGTTCAAAGCCTTGTTTGGTGGCCAGGTAATGGGCCAGAGCCTTGCAGCTGCGCTGCAAACGCTGCCAGAAGGTGACTGGCATGCGCATTCTTTTCATGTGTATTTTATGCTCGCGGGTACCGTGACCGATCATCTTGAGTTCGAAGTCGATCGCCTGCGTGATGGCCGCAGTTTCTGCACCCGTCAGGTGAAAGCGATGCAGAATGGTCGTGCGATTCTGACTATGATCTGCTCGTTCCAGCAGCCGGAAGAAGGCTTTGAGCATCAGGCTCCTATGCCAGAGGTAAAAGGACCGGACGGTATTCCTTCGCAGTTGGAACTGGCGCGTATGTTCCGTGACTACTTTCCGGAAAAAGTCCGCGATATTTATACCGCTGACAAACCGATTGAAATGCGCGTACTGGACCCGGTGAATATTTTTGCGCCGACGAAAAAAGACCCGGTGAAGTATCTGTGGATGAAAGCTACTGGCCCGTTGCCTGCAGACGACACAGATCTGCACGCTAAGCTGCTGGCATATTCGTCAGACTTCAATTTACTGCCAACGTCATTGCACCCGCATGCCCGTTCGTACGGTCAGAAGGGGATGCAGATGGCCAGCCTGGACCACAGTGTCTGGTTCCATCGCCCGTTCCGTATGGATGAATGGCTGCTGTACGCCATTGACAGCCCGAACGCGGGTGGCGGTCGTGGATTCTGTCGGGGGCAGGTGTTTAATCAGAAAGGTGAGCTTGTTGCGTCGGTCGCACAGGAAGGCCTGATCCGTTACCGCGAGCCGGAAGAAAAATAATGATGATGCTGCGTTTTCTGTTTATTTTTTTCAGACAGAAATGGAACGACAACAAAGATCCTTTGGCCATTACCCGATATAAATTTCGGGTGATGCCGTGGGATATTGATCTGAATATGCACCTGACCAATACGCGTTACCCTGCGTTTATTGATGTTGGCCGGGTGCAGTGGTTTGCCGAAGTAGGTTTGCTGCCGTTAATTACCAAAGACGGATGGCGTACTGTGGTTGCCAGTCAGACGGTGACGTTTGTGCGTGAAATTAAGCCGTTTACTAAGGTCGAAATCGAGAGCCGGGTTCTGTATTGGGATCGCAAGTATCTCTATTCAGAGCATCGTTTTCTTGTGGAAGGAAAGCTGCACTGCAAAGCACTGGGGCGTATTGCGCTTGTACGCGGTGGTCGCGTCCGTAGTTTCAGTTCACTGTTGCAGGCGTTGGATAAATACCACGGCCGTCATGTGCAGGAATACGTTGCGCCTGCGCCTACTCCTGAGATTCAGGCGAAGATTGATCTTCTGACTCTGAAGCGTGATGCTGAGCTGGCGCGTGCTCAGGCTGAGGCTCAGGCGGAAGCTGAGAAAGACGCTGCTGTTCAGTAGCGTCTTTTTGTTCTGACTTTTTTTCTTGATGAGTTTCTACTTTTGCCTCTTCTGCCAAAAGTGACGCAGCGGCAGAAAAGTCGAAGCCTTCGGAATCTTCCATTTCGTCGACGTTCGGGCGGATGCCACAGCCCGAACCTTTCACTGGCATTAAGCCTGATGTTCCCGGATGCGATTTCATAGCAAAACTCCGTACACTCAATTAGTCGTTGCGGTATTTTTCGCTGCGTCTTCGCGCTCTTCTGTTAAGAACAATTTGGGGTTTACCCGGGCGTTATTCAAGCTCAGCGTCCAGTGCAGGTGAGGGCCGGTGGCACGTCCGGTTTTACCGACAGCACCGATTAAATCACCTTGTTTCAGAACATCACCTTCTTTCACATCAATGCGGCTCATATGGCACATCATGCTGATCAGACCCTGGCCGTGATCAATAAAGACGCTGTTTCCGTTAAAAAAGAAATCGCCCGTTAATACGACTTTGCCGCCAGCCGGGGCAATAATCGGAGCACCTTCTGGGGCGGCGATATCAATGCCGCTGTGTGGCTTACGCGCCTGACCATTGAAAAAACGTTTTAAGCCAAAGGCACTGCTGTACGGCCCTTGCGCCGGGCGAATCATGGTGGCCCAGTCGGGAGTTAGTGCTTCGCTATGGCTTTTGTATACCGGGGTCATTTTCCCGTATTCCATGCCAATGCGATCCATGTCGTTTTTCTGCGGATTTACTTTGCGCTTTTCTTTAATTTCGATGTGCTGTTCTTCGTAGGCAAAGTGCGAAATCGGCACATGGATCTCTTCACCGTCAACGGCGACGACGATCTGTTTTTCTGCACTCAGTGGTACGCCGACCACAGCTACCCAGTGACCACTATTGTCCTGTGCTTTTAATACTGGTTTGCCATCGAAGTTGACGCTGGCAGTTTCTGACACAGGTATGGTCACTACACCGCCGGGGATTGCAGACTCTGGCAGCGAGGCCCAACTTGTTACGGTGGCGATCAGAGCAGCAGCGGAAGACAGCAGTTTTAGCATGCGGGCGTTATTCCTTTGATATGGCGGTAACGGTACTGGTGATTTTACCGGAGTTAACCAGCGTTTCGATATTGTCGCCGGGCTTCAGTTCCTTAGCATTACGGACAACATCACCGTTGTCATGGCGGGTAATAGAATAGCCGCGTTTCAATACATCGAGCGGACTGACGGAATTCAGGAGTCGCATACCGCTGTTCAGCTCGGTTTTCTTTTTCGTCAGTTGCGCATGCATTGCGCGTTCGAGTCGCGCCTGCAGACTCTGCAGCTTTTCGTTGGTCTGATTCAGACCTTTTTGCGGATGGAGATGCGACAAGGCCTGCTGCAGGCGCTTAAGAGTCTGCGCCGGTTCGCGCAGGCGCTGTTGCATGGCGCGTTGCAGGCGAATTTCTAACTGATCTGCCTGTTGGGCCCGGGTCTGCAGAATCTGGCGCGGACTGCGCAGTCGTTGTTGCAGCAGGGTAAGCTGGCGATGTTGTTGGCTGAGTTTATCTGTCTGGGCGCGGTACAGGCGACGTTTCAGTTCGTTGACGCGATGCAGTATCTGCTGGCCGTCAGGGCTTATGAGTTCTGCCGCGGCTGACGGTGTTGGCGCGCGCAAGTCAGCAATAAAATCAGCGATAGTAAAGTCGACTTCGTGGCCAACCGCGCTGATGACCGGAATAGGCGACGCAGCAATTGCGCGTGCCAGCTGCTCGTCGTTGAAGGCCCAAAGGTCCTCAAGGGAACCACCACCGCGACCAATGATAATGGCATCGACCCATTGATCACGGTTAGCTCGATAGAGTGCATTCATCAGTTGTTGTGGTGCTTCTGCGCCCTGTACCGCAGCCGGATAGAGATCAACCTCAAGCATTGGCCAACGGCGGCGCAGTACTGTCAGCATGTCATGGATTGCTGCACCGGTCGGTGACGTAATGATGGCGACACGCTTGATCACAGGGAGTGGGCGCTTTAACTCTTCGGCAAACAGACCTTCTGCCGCCAGACGTCGTTTCAGTTGCTCAAAAGCGAGCAGCAGAGCACCTTCGCCCGCTGGTTTCATGGCATCGACAATCAGCTGATAGTCGCCCCGGTTTTCGTACAGGCTGACCTTGGCGCGCAGTTCAACTTTATCGCCTTCTTTGGGCTGGAACTTCAGCAGGGCAGTGCGAGAGCGGAACATAGCGCAACGTACCTGTGCGCCGCTGTCTTTGAGAGTAAAGTACCAGTGCCCGGATGACGGCCGGGCAAGATTGGATATTTCGCCTTCTACGCGCACGGAAGCAAAAGATACCTCGAGCAGTTGTTTTGCCCGACGATTGAGATCAGAAACGGTAAACAGGCCCGGATCACGGGCGTTATCAGACTGGTACATAGAACACACACGGCTTAGATAGGTTAAGGCTGACATACGCGCTGGATTTTGGCCAGTTCTGCGGGCTTGCCATAACAGTGAAAGCCGAATAGCGTAACGACCAGATTTAATGGGATATTGAATGTGCGGATATTTCTGAGTTCGGTACTGTGCGGCTTTGCCGGGCTGTTAACATTTCCTGCTCTGTCGGATGCAGCTGCTTCGGAGCACCACAGGCCATCCAGAATTATGCTTGGGACAGTTTATGGTGATGAGGGCTGGCAGGGCGATCTGCAATGGCGGTATGGAGTACATGGCCTGCTCGACCCTGTGAATGCTAGCGATAAAGCGGGCCAGCCACAGGGGTATCCAAGTGGTTCGCAGTTTGAGCTTGCCTCGTTAGATGTTCGTTTCGACCGCGATGAAATCCGCCTGCAGAAGGCGGCGTTACTGTCGCTCGTTCAGCTTAGTGATGCGGGCGGTACTGATAGTTCTGCCCCTTTAGTTATTAACGCCTGGAAGCTGGAGGCTCAATTGCGGCGGTTTGCAGGTGCAGATGCGGAGCTGTTTTCTGAAGTCGTTGTGGGGGCAGGGCATTCAGTACTGACGGGCTTCGGCAAACGCGGTAGCCCTTCTGATGACAGAGAGTTTGCCTCAATCGGGGATGCATTCGCATACGGGCTTGTTGAGTTGATCTCCCGTGCAGACAATCAGTTTGATGATGGTTATCAGCTGAGCGCAGGAGTACGAGCTGGTTGGCTGTGGCAGGGCCGTATGAATCAGGAACGTATCGAGTTCAACTGGCAGCCTGCCATCGCTGGCGACGATACTGTTCGCCGTGAGTTAACTATTGAAGAAGCATTGAACGGCTTTGGCGATGTACAGTTACGCTTTGGCTTTCGCCGAGAGTGGGCAGACTCTGCCGCTGTAAACACATGGAA
>JAYNJA010000106.1:0-9332 GCA_038109705.1 Thalassolituus sp.
ATTGCGGTGGGTAGCCTGGTGTATCTGGAAGTCCGCCGTGCAGGGGCCCGTCGCCAGTTAGCGTTAGCAGCGACGGCGATGTCTGGCTCTCTGGGTGTGGTGTTGCGACCGTGCCTGCTGGTGGTCATCGTTGCTGCATTAAATAATGAAGTAACCACCGATCAGTTGTTCGGCTGGGGCGTAAAAGTCTTTATGCTGACGACAGCCTTGTTTGCATTTTATGCCTTTATTACCAGTAAAAAAGAAACAACGGGCGACTCATCAAACGGAATAAACCTCGCTGCATTTTTGCCGGCACTCAAGCCTCTGATTCCTTACGTTCTGTTAATTGCAGGAACCTTGTTTGCTTACGCACTTCTTTTAGATGCGTATCTCGATGAGTTCTCTGCGCCCGTTATTTTGCCCGTGTTGCTGGTGGTGATATTGGCGTATGAGAGAATTAGTGGGCGCTCACCCCGGAATACCGGCGAAGAAGAAAAACCGACGGTCTTCTCTACGCTGAAGTCATCTACGGCAGAATCCACAGTACATATTGGCGCGCTGCTTTTATTGATGGGCACCACTATGACCATTGGCGGGGTGATTGAGCGTGCAGAGTTGATGCAAATGCTACCAACGGAATTTGGCTCCGTCTGGATGGCCATGCTGGTGCTAATCACGATACTCGTGTTGATCGGCATGATCATGGACCCTTACGGTGCCGTGCTGCTGGTCAGCGTAACGATTGCGGGGATCGCCTACAAAGCAGGTATCGATCCGATTCATTTCTGGATGGTGACCCTGGTGGCCTTCGAGCTAGGCTATCTGAGTCCGCCGGTTGCATTGAATCACCTGCTGACGAGGCAGGTGGTCGGCGAAGAAGAAATCCGCCTGTCGAAGCTTGAAGTGGTGGGTGAAAACTTCTGGTATCGCAACGAGAAGATCCTGCTGCCGCTGGTGACTATGGCAACTGCATTGCTGATAGTTGCCTTCGGGCCGCTCCTGTATCAGGCCTATTAACAGCCCTGACATGGACGTGGGTCGGGTTACCCTTTGAACACAAGGCCGCTTTCGGGGAGAATAGCGGCCTTTATTCATTCCAGCTCAGATGTCACATGTCTAACGCAGAATTTATCGCCGAAGTCGGCAAGCGCCGTACCTTCGGCATTATCTCTCACCCGGATGCCGGTAAAACCACCATCACCGAGAAGCTGCTGCTGTTCGGAAATGCGATTCAGCTTGCCGGTACGGTAAAAGGCAAGAAGACCGGCCGTAGGGCTACGTCTGACTGGATGCAGATGGAGCAGGAGCGTGGTATCTCGATTACTACCTCTGTGATGCAGTTCCCTTACCGCGACCGTATGGTCAACCTGCTGGATACTCCCGGACACGAGGACTTCTCGGAAGATACTTATCGTACGCTGACCGCCGTTGACTCTGTGTTGATGGTGATCGACGGTGCGAAAGGTGTAGAAGACCGTACCATTAAGTTGATGGACGTCTGTCGTCTGCGTGATACCCCGATCTTCACCTTCATCAACAAGATGGACCGCGAAGTCCGCGAGCACATCGAAGTACTCGACGAGATCGAGACGGTTCTTAAGATCAAGTGTGCCCCGGTAACCTGGCCAATCGGCATGGGTAAGGCGTTTAAAGGCATCTACGACCTCATGACTGACACGGTTCACGTGTTCAAGCCGGGTCAGGCGAGTGTGGTACCGGACGATGTTCAGATCAAAGGCCTGAATTCACCAGAAGCCATCGCGCTGTTGGGGCAGGACGTTGTTGATGAAGTGCAGGAAGAAATCGAACTGGTGCAGGCGGCAAGCCACGAGTTTGATCTGGACGAGTACCTGCGCGGAGAACTGACGCCAGTATTCTTCGGGACTGCATTGGCCAACTTCGGTGTACGTGAAATGCTCAACTACTTCGTTGAGTGGGCACCTGCGCCGCTGCCACGCGAAACAGACAAAGGCGCGGTAGCGCCAGACAGCGACAAGTTCACCGGCTTCATCTTTAAGATCCAGGCCAACATGGACCCGAAACATCGTGACCGTATCGCCTTTATGCGCATCTGCTCGGGTACCTACTCGAAAGGCATGAAGATGAAGCACGTACGTATTGGCAAAGACGTGAAGATCGCCGACGCAGTAACCTTCCTCGCGGGTGATCGTTCGGCGGTAGAAGAAGCGATCTCCGGTGACATCATCGGTCTGCATAACCATGGCACTATTCAGATCGGCGATACCTTCAGTTTTGGTGACGATATGCAGTTTACCGGTATCCCGCACTTCGCCCCTGAACTGTTCAAACGCGTACGCCTGAAGGATCCACTGAAGATGAAGCAGCTACAGAAAGGTCTGCAGCAGTTGTCGGAAGAGGGTGCAACCCAGCTGTTTATGCCACTCAATAACAACGACCTGATTCTCGGGGCGGTGGGTGTGCTGCAGTTTGACGTCGTGCAGCAGCGTCTGCGCGACGAATACAAAGTCGAGTGTATTTACGAGCCGGTGTCGGTAAGTACGGCCCGTTGGGTTTACTGTGACGACAACAAGATGCTCGAAGACTTCAAGCGCAAAGGCAGCGAAAACCTCGCTATCGACGGTGGTGGCTATCTGACCTACATTGCACCAACCCGCGTGAACCTGTCGCTGACCGAAGAGCGCTGGCCGGACATTAAGTTCAAAGCGACCCGCGAACACTAATTACTGATCACAGCGCTTGTGAACTAATTGTGACTTTCCTTGCAGACAGGTCACTCTGAACTAAACTTCCCTACATGGACTTATCGCTATGTAGGGGAGTCAGCAAGCAATGGCGATTTACTTTCTGTCAGGCGTTCTGGTGACGCTGGTACTGTGTGCGGGTATACGCTGGTGGCTGCAGCAGCTTCTTAACAAAGAAAAGCTGATGCTGGATGACGCCAAAGGCTATTTCCTGATTCTCTGTTTCGTCATTGTTTTCCTGGTGAGTGCAGGATTCTTTTGGACTGGACAGATTCTGGGGTATGATCAGACCGAAGAAACCATGCAGCCCATGGTTCTGGCGATATTAATGGACGTTCTGGTGGCACTTCTCAGTCTGATCTGGGGGCTTGTGTCACTTAAAGAACCGGAGCAATACTGATCTGGCTCTAAGTAAACCAAGGCCTGTTTAATCATTTTGAAATAGGCCTTGCACTACCCTGATCCCTCCTATAGAATGCCGCCCTCTTTTCGATTCAACTATGCCCCTGAAGGCGAGAATTTGATGAAAACTTACAGCGCAAAACCAGAAACCGTAAAACGTGAGTGGTTCGTTGTAGACGCAGCTGACCAAACGCTGGGTCGCCTGGCCACTGAGGTTGCTCTCCGCCTGAGAGGAAAGCACAAGCCAGAATACACGCCACACGTTGACACCGGTGATTACATCGTTGTTATCAACGCTGAAAAAATTAAAGTAACCGGCAAGAAGTCCAGTGACAAGATGTACCACCGTCACACTGGATACCCTGGCGGCCTGAAGTCTATCTCTTTTGAAAAGCTGATTGACTACAAGCCAGAACAGGTGATCGAACTTGCTGTTAAAGGCATGCTTCCTAAGAATCCTCTGGGTCGTGCCATGTACAAGAAAATGAAAGTTTATGCAGGTTCTGAGCACCCACACAGTGCACAGCAGCCGCAGGAACTGAAACTGGGATAAGATCATGGCAGTGACTCAATACTATGGTACCGGTCGTCGCAAGACTTCCACAGCTCGTGTTTTCCTGCGTCCTGGTACTGGCAGCATCGTAGTAAACAAACGTCCTCTGGATGTGTACTTCGGTCGTGAAACAGCTCGCATGGTTGTTCGTCAGCCACTCGAACTGACCGAAAGCCTCGAGAAATTCGACGTAATCGTTAACGTACAAGGCGGTGGCGGTAATGGCCAGGCCGGTGCAATCCGTCACGGTATCACCCGTGCACTGATGCAGTACGACGAAACTCTGCGTCCAACTCTTCGTGCAGCGGGTTACGTTACTCGTGACGCTCGTGAAGTTGAACGTAAGAAAGTGGGTCTGCGTAAAGCACGTAAGAAGCCACAGTTCTCCAAGCGTTAATCCAACGCTACAGAACAAAAAGAAGCGCTTATTGGCTCAGATCAATAAGCGCTTTTTTTATGCCCAAAACCCCATGGATCGTGGGTTTTTCAGGTTGTTTCCTGCCCCTGTTTTCTTTACTATGTGCGCCGCTCTGTATGCTACGCTTGATCTGTATATTTTATGTACACCAGTAAAAAGGGTGTAGCTGCAACCGAATTTCAATGATGGGAGAAGATGGTAATGAGTCAAGACGGCGTTAATAAAGCCCGGCGTACTCTGCTGGTCGGCGCGACTGCCGGTGTCGGTGCTGTCGGCGCAGGTTTCCTGGCAGTTCCCTTCGTCAAATCCTGGATGCCCAGTGAGAAGGCGAAGGCAGCAGGTGCCCCGGCGAAGATTGATGTAAGCAAAGTAGAGCCAGGCGCAATGCTCACTGCTGAATGGCGCGGCAAACCAGTATATGTTGTCCGTCGTACAGAAGAGACCCTGAAGTCACTGGAATCTCTCGCTGGTCGTCTTAAAGACCCAGAGAACGCTAATAAAGAACAGCAGCCAGAATATGCGGACAACATGTACCGCTCCCGCAAGCCGGAAGTTCTGATTCTGCTTGGCGTTTGTACTCACCTCGGTTGTGCGCCTAAGTACTTCCCTGAAGTTAAGCCAGAGCCATTTGATCCGAAATGGCAGGGCGGTTGGTTCTGCCCATGTCACGGTTCCCGTTTTGACCTGTCAGGCCGTGTATACACCGGCTCTCCGGCATCTGCGAACCTGGTTGTTCCACCATACTCTTACGAAAGCGACAACGTGGTGATCGTGGGCGTTGACGAGGAGAATGCATAATGAGCCAGAACACTAATAAAATCATGGCCTGGATCGATGACCGCCTGCCGGTTACCCAGACCTATGAAAAGCATATGTCTAAGTACTATGCACCGAAGAACTTCAACTTCTGGTACTTCTTCGGCGTACTGTCCATGCTGATGCTGGTGAACCAGATTCTGACCGGTGTATGGCTGACCATGCAGTTCACGCCAAGCGCTGAAGCTGCGTTTGCTTCTGTTGAATACATCATGCGTGACGTTGAGTGGGGCTGGCTGATCCGCTACATGCACTCTACCGGCGCGACTTTCTTCTTTATCGCAGTTTACCTGCACATGATGCGTGCAGTTCTGTACGGATCGTACCAGAAGCCACGTGAGCTGATCTGGATCTTCGGTATGCTGATTTATCTGGCACTGATGGCTGAAGCCTTCATGGGTTACGTACTGCCATGGGGTCAGATGTCTTACTGGGGTGCACAGGTAATTATTTCCCTGTTCTCTGTTATGCCATACGGCGACCTGCTGACCGAGTGGATCCGTGGTGACTTCCTGATTTCAGGCGCTACCCTGAACCGCTTCTTCGCACTGCACGTTGTTGCTGTGCCACTGGTTATCGTTGCTCTGGTTGTTATGCACCTGCTGGCGCTGCACGAAGTAGGCTCTAACAACCCAGATGGCGTTGATATCAAGAAGCTGAAAGACGAAAACGGCAAGCCGCTGGACGGCATCCCGTTCCACCCTTACTACACCGTTCACGATCTGGTGGGTATTGTTGTGTTCCTGATGGTGTTCTGTACTGTGCTGTTCTTCTTCCCTGAAGGTAACGGCTTCATGCTGGAATACGCTAACTTCGAACCGGCTAATGGTCTGAAGACTCCAGCGCACATTGCGCCTGTATGGTACTTCGGTGCGTTCTACGCAATCCTGCGTGCGGTACCTGATAAGCTGTTCGGTGTAATCGCGATGGGTGCTGCAATTGCTGTCCTGTTCGTACTGCCTTGGCTGGATCGCAGCCCAGTACGCAGCTGGCGCTACAAAGGCCTGCCAAGCAAGATTTACATCGTGATCTTCGGCTTTAACTTTGTACTGCTGACCTGGCTGGGCACACAGCCTGCAACTGAGACTCTGACTCTGATCGCTCAGATTGCATCTGTGATTTATTTCGGTTGGTTCGCATTCCTGCTGATTGCGCCAAAAATCGAAAAAACCAAGCCAGTACCTGAGCGTGTGACCGGAGGCCACTGAGAATGAAAAAGATTTTTGCACTGATCGCCGCCTTCGTACCAGCTATTGCTCTGGCATCTGGTGGTGACGTACATCTGGACGAGCACCGTACCGACCTGCATGACACCGCGTCACTGCAGCGAGGTGCTCAGACCTTCACTAACTACTGTATGGGCTGCCACTCTATGGAGCATGCCCGCTTTAACCGTGTAGCCAAAGACCTGGAAATTCCAGAAGCACTGATGATGGAAAATCTGGTATTCGGTTCCGACAAAAAGTTCGGTGATCGTATGTCGATCGCCATGGACCAGGTTGACTCCAAGCGTTGGTTCGGCGCGACGCCTCCAGATCTGACTCTGGTTGCGCGTGTACGTCGTCCTGACTGGCTGTACACCTACCTGCGTAGCTTCTACGAAGATACCAGCCGTCCTTGGGGCGTAAACAACGTAGTATTTAAAGACGTTGGTATGCCACACGTACTGGCTGAACTGCAGGGCAAACAGGTTCTGGGTGACGCACTGGTTGAAGACGGTTTCGACACTCTGACAGGTCAGCCAATTCTGGTAGAAAAAGAACACGTTCTGTCTATCGCGGAAGAAGGCACTCTGTCTGAAGCTGAATACGACAAACTGGTTTACGATCTCGTAAACTTCATGGTCTACATGGCCGAACCAATTGCCGTAGAGCGTGAGCGCCTGGGTTGGTGGGTTCTGCTGTTCCTGGCCATCTTCTTTGTTCCTGTATACTTCCTGAACAAAGAATTCTGGCGCGACATTAAGTAAACATACTTAATCGAGCCTGACTCAGAGCCCGACCGCCTGAAAAGCGGTCGGGCTGTGTTCGTTTCAGGTGCTGCTTAACTATTTAAAAGTTAACAAGAGAGGAAACTATGGGAGTTGTAGCCAAGCGCTCTTCCATGACGTTTTTATCGGATGCCGCTGATCACTACAGCCACCGTGTGCGTATTGTTCTCGCCGAAAAAGGCGTAACTGTTGATATCCACGATATCGACCCGGACAACAAGCCAGAAGATCTGGCGACGTTGAACCCATATAACACGCTGCCAACACTGGTAGATCGTGAACTGGTGCTTTACGAGCCAAACGTGATGATGGAATACCTCGACGAGCGTTTCCCACATCCGCCACTGCTGCCTGTTTATCCGGTTGCCCGTGCACAGAGCCGCCTGTGGATTCATCGCATCGAAAAAGACTGGTGTGGTCTGGTTGAAACCATCGTCACTGGCAAAGCCAAAGATCAGGAAAAAGCGCGTAAAGCACTGACCGACAGTCTGGTTGCTACTACGCCGATCTTCACTGAAATGCCGTATTTCATGAGTGAAGAATTCTCCATCGTGGATTGCTGTGTTGCTCCGATCCTGTGGCGTCTGCCAATGCTCGGTATTGAGCTCCCAGAAAAACAGTGCAAGCCACTGATCCAGTACATGGAACGCCTGTTCGACCGTGAAAGCTTCCAGGCGTCACTGTCTGAAGCAGAACGCGAGATGCGCGACTGATGAGCGACAAGATGACACCTAGCCGCCCGTATCTGATGCGGGCTCTGAATGAATGGATCTTAGACAACGACTGCACGCCTTATGTGCTTGTGGACGCTGGGCTGCCAGGAGTGCAGGTGCCGCAGGACTACGTGAACAACGGCCAGATCGTGCTGAATATCAGCCCATCAGCTATCCGTAGCCTGTTGATAAACCAGGAAGGGTTGTCATTCAACGCACGCTTTGGCGGCGTACCAATGGATATCTACGTACCTCTGATCGCGATTCTGGCTATCTACGCCAAAGAAAACGGTCAGGGCATGGTGTTTGGCTCCGAAGCCGGAGCACCAGATCCGGATGATACGCCACCGCCACCAAAGCCTGCGAAGAAGCCGCAGGAATCTTCGGGTTCCAGCCGCCCATCGCTGAAAGTTGTGAAATAAAAGAACCGCCTCCGGGCGGTTTTTTTATGGCTGTCGTTTAGCTGATAGCTCACAATTCGTTTATTACGCCCATCAAACAGGCTGAAAGATGATTAAGAAGGAGTCCACTTCATGAGCGATAACACCGAAGATCAGATCCGCAAGGTTGAGTCTTTCGCACGCATGATGGATGCAAGGTTCAGCATTCCGTTCACCCCTTTTACTATTGGTATCGACGGCTTGATTGGTTTAATACCAGGAGTCGGGGATAGCGCTTCATTTTTACTGGGGCTATATCCAATGATGGTTGCCCACAAACTGGGTGCGGGCAACGGACTCAAGGCGCAGATGCTACTGAATCTGCTGATAGACACCGTAATTGGCTCAATCCCGATTCTCGGTGACTTGTTTGATATTGGCTTTAAAGCCAACCTGCGCAATGCAGAGTTGCTACGCAGGTGGGCCGGGCAATCATCGGATTGATTAGCGGAAGTAATACGTCCGACCATTAAGACTGGTGAGCGCTGTGCCGCGGTCGATATAGCGGTTTTCTACATAACCATTGGCTAAACAATCATCTACGACACCGCTGTAGCAGGACTTTAACTGAAGAGTTGTATACTCATCTCCAGTGAAATAATCGTAAACACCGCTCCAATTACTTTCCTGGCCGCTCTCGCCCTCCCGGTGATTAATAAAGGTTTTGGTGTAGTGTGTGCTGGCAGTGCTGTCGTCGTTAAGCACAATAATGTGAGTATCTTTCTGGCCCGGAACACCATCGACGAAATCCGAATAGTTTGTTTCTTCAAAGGTCAGTGGTGACTCACTTACTTTAACCTTAACCCCGCTATCCAGGTGCGAAGGATCGCAGTGGGTCTGATAAGCATAGGTATTCGGAACCTCTGTTTCAGGAGTGCTGGCCAGTAACGCCGCCGCTTCGTTATAGGTGGCCTGCTTATAATCGCCGGAAGCCTGCGCGTAACGGGTCTTGATCATATGAAGACGACCATCGACAAATTCGTAACGACCTTCTTCCAGACCAACCCCATAGTTGTACATTTCTTCCGGATAATCCTGCCCGAGGAAAATCGACCCAAGCCACGAAGCAAACTTCGCCTGAGTGGCATAGATACGCTCTAGGTAATACGTGTTGTCTGAGCTAAATGTCAGGGTTTCATCCAGCTGATTCGATTTGTCCGCCGGATTCTCCAGCGTCCAGGAGCCAATAAGGCACGACGCCAGATCAGGAGAAGCTTCGTCGTAATAGGTGTCGTTACCGCCGCAGCTGGCAAGAAGAAAAGAAGAACATACGGAAGCGAAAAGCAGCTTGGCTT
>JAYNJA010000107.1:0-9325 GCA_038109705.1 Thalassolituus sp.
AAAATAATAATTTCTATGGCACCAGCATAGATCTTCGTTTGCAGCCTTCCTGGCTGGTATCCCCTTTTGTCAGTATTGGTGGTACAGCGGGTGTTCATTCTCGTGAGACGAATCCAGCTTTGTGGACCTGGGCTCTATTCGGTTATACCTCTGCAGGTTTGTCGGCTGTGTATGGGCACGTTGGCGTGAGTTACGCTTACAGTGAAATGGTGGAACAGCGGGATTCGCCTATTTATAAGCCCAAAAGGCATATGTTTGGTTTGATTTACCAATTCTGATTTTTATTGATTGAGACAGCAGGCGTTGCTAATGGTAATGTCTGTTGTATATCAGATAGTCCTGAGGTCTCTTGTGCTTGAACACCCCAAAGTCGAACTTCTTACAGTCAACCGCGATGACGCCAATGATCCGCTGTCTGCCTGGTCAAAACACGCTTTCGAACTCGACGGTGCTGAGTGGCCTTCTGTCGAGCATTACTATCAGGCAATGAAGTTTGAAGATGCAGACTACCGCGAGCAGATCCGTAATGCTGAGCACCCTAAGCAGGCGGCGAAGCTGGGCCATGCAAAGCTGAAGAAACGTCGCAAAGACTGGAAGAAGAACAGCGTTGTCTACATGACCCGTGCGGTTTACACCAAGTGCCGTACTCATCCTGAAGTTACGCAGGCGTTACTGGAAAGCGGCGAGATTAAAATCGCGAACCTGACCATGTACGATTACTTCTGGGGTAGCGGTCGCGATATGCGAGGTAAGAACAACTACGGTAAGGTTCTTATGTCGGTTCGTGAGAAACTGAAAGAAGAAGCGGATCAGCAAGGCTGATCCGCTGCAGAAAATAATTCTGGTGTTAAGCCATCACCACTTTATTGCGACCAGTATCTTTGGCTTCATACAGTGCCTTATCAGCTGCTTTAAGCAGGTCATTCAGGCTCTCAACATTATCTGAAGGGAAGGCGGCGACACCGAAGCTCGCGGTCACCTCAATAATCTGACCATCAACTTTAACCCGTGTGTTACTGATCTTCTTGCGCAGAATTTCAGCAATCTTCGCTGCTTTATGCATGTTCGTGCCCGGCAGCAGAACAGCGAATTCTTCACCACCATACCGACCGACTTCATCAGTTTTACGTACGGTTTCCATCATTACCTTAGAGGCAGCAACCAGAACGGCGTC
Organism: Thalassolituus sp.; assembly: GCA_038109705.1. Classification (GTDB taxonomy): domain Bacteria; phylum Pseudomonadota; class Gammaproteobacteria; order Pseudomonadales; family Oceanobacteraceae; genus Thalassolituus. The sequence continues at coordinate 1,175 of JAYNJA010000107.1, forward strand.
GCCAGCATGGTGGCCCCAGGTATCATTAATGCGTTTGAAATGATCCAGGTCGATCATAATACAAGCCAGTGACGGTGCAGACTGCAGTGTTTGCTGGCGGGTGCGCGCGATCTCTTCCTCGCCTTTGTTAAGCAGCGAGTTACGGTTGGACAGACGGGTCAGGCCATCAATGGTCGACATCTCCAGGTACAGGTTTTCACGCTCTACCCAGCGCTTCATCGCGAGGATGCAGAGGTAGATCAGGAAAGCCAGTATCGCCACGATCACAGAGCGCAGAATCAGCCAACCCATCATCGGGCGACCCGAGGCCTCTACCGGAGACTTCTCCAGAAGGATGGCATACGGCACGGTCTCAAGAAAATCTGACACTCCCATCGCAAACAGCACTGGAATCACTAGCCAGTAGCATTTCTTAATTTTATTGATGCTTGCCAGGGTACCGGTGATGTTTACCCCAAGAAAAATCAGCAATAACCCTTCACTGAAATGCGCACCCACCAGGTATGAGCTACCCAGTACAACAACCAGGTAGCTACCGATAATAACGTTTTCAAACATTGGCCAATCGTTTTGTTCGCCGCGACGGCGGATGGCCTCGAGTATCATACCGAACAGTATTGCTACATGAGCGGCATAGCCCCATAACATGTATGGCACCAGTGTCTGGTTCAGGTATTCGGGAGCGTACTGATTGGTAACCCAGAGCATTGCACCAAAGCCAACCGGTGCGAGTAAAACCAGCGTGGCCAGCAGTATGAAGCGGTCGATTGCCTGCCAGTCCATCGGGTTAGTAATGGAGGTGAATCTGAGGTTTCGTATCATGCCTGTCATTGCGTTCTGAATCATAGTGCTTCTTCTTGTACAGGTGGCGCTTGTAGCAAGCTATGCCTCTATAGATAGCACCTTTACCTTTTAGAAACGCAACCTGAGTCTCATTTGCCCGGGCTGTGTATCAGCTTTGTTAAAAAGTGTGACACGGTCATGTATATATGCAGTTTCAGACGGGCCACGGCAGAAGTGTAGACGTTATATACGGGTTTGCATGATTTACTGAGCTGCTGACTTCAGATGTTAATTTACCCAGTAAGGCCAATTCGTTATCCTAATGGCCAACATTGGAATCGCTTTGCAAAGGACGCATGATGGCTGCTACATCTCTAGCCGAATATCTGATCTACATCCCTGCTGATGAGGGACGTAAGGTTTACATTGACCCTTCTCTGATTCCTACCTTTACCGAGTGTGTAGATCCGACTACAGATGCTGGCCGTAAGATTGCCAACGACATTCACCATAAGCTCTCTTCTGATGCGACGGGTACTCAGTCCGGGCAGGCTATAGGCGATGCCGCAGAGTTCTATATGGATATCGGTAACATTGGCGAGCGTTGTGTGCGGGTGTTCTACCGGATAGTTCAGGCGGAGAGCGCGCAGGCGAGTAAAGGGCCAGGCGTGTATGTGCATAACATCCACCGGGTCTTATCTAATGGGCGAAAGGTTGACGTTGGTTTGTTTCATATGAAAGCCGATGATATCGGCTGGAGAGCAGAGCCCCTCCATTCCCATGAGTTGACGACTAAGGTACTAAGATTAGGATCGATGGCTGATAGCATGGGACTGCTTGATCTGACGGATTTATCTAGCATGATGCTGAAAGCAAGTGCCCAGCAGAGTTATAAAACAGATTTCAATCTTTATCACTGTCCTTTATCTGTGTCTGATGCCGGTAACGAATATGCAACGCCTCAGGTCAGGCAGCGGGTTATAAGCCCTTCGGATTTGGCTGAGGTTCTGGTCAAAACGGCGTCGTTAGGCGATTGGAGTGGCCGTCAGTATGATGCCTATACCGTGTATTGCTACGCCGATGCATCCAAGTTACTTGAGGGCGCTTTGGCGATCGCAAAGCAGAAGGGTGTATCTTTAGAAAAATTTTCTTTCTCTATTGTCGCACCATATTCGCCGTATTCATTTATTGAAAAGTTGGCGAGAGATTGTGGTGCTACATCAAAAATGGAGCGTGGTTTTATCAGTAGTGCCTCTCAGCTACATCAGAATTTTGATCCGGCGTCGATAAATGAGAGTGCAATTTCTACCTGTAAGACATACTCAGACCAGCTTGAGACAAGAAGTGATATCAGCTTCTTTGAGCTGTGGAAGGGCATGGGTGCTGCGGCTCACTTACCCAATGTAGGGTAAGATCTTTTATGTCTGACCAACTATATCCACCCGTAAGTATTCCAGACTCAACGGCAACCTACTGTTTTCAAGTAAATGGCTACAGACTCGTTGTTGAGTGTGGCCGGGATGCTTTTTATGACAGGTGCTATGACTTCAAGTTTGATGAAGTTCAACACGGATTGATCAATAATCCTGATGTAACCGGCGAAATTCAACCACTGAAAGATAGCTTTCACGTTATTGGCCATGAATACCCCGAAAGATACTCAAGTTGGATTGTTACGATTAACTTCCAGGTTTGGCCAAAGTCTGAGTTGGGGATGATTGCAAAGTCGTGGAAGTCTGAGCAGGAGCTCATCAGTAATACTCTCAATCTATATCGTCGCTTGGCACATAAAACAGATGAGTGGCCGAATTATACTAAGCCGTTAGCTAGTGATGAAATTACATTGATCGACTCAGCTTCGGGAAACTGGAGTCTGAGTGAATTTGGCGATTTCAGTACAAAAAATTTACTTTTGACTGAAATTACTTCTGACTTGGTGCTCACCGTTGACTTTAATTTTTCGTCGTTTTGGGATCGAGGAACCTATCCTCCCGAAGGCCTCAAAGAGCACCTGATGCCCTTCTTTAAGGATTACCTCTCCCGCATTCAAATTATCCGAACGGAAGGTGTGCCTGAGGCAGAACTGCCTCCACTCGGCTTCTACCCGTCGAAGCGTGAAGAAAAAGAAATCGACAGCGAAGGTAATACCGTCGTCGAGGGCGCATCTTCTACTTCCTCGAGCGAGTGGGGCTGGTAAGTTATGGGGCTGCTTGGAAACATACTGGTCACCTTCGTGGTGGGTTTCTGGATGATGGTTTGGATCGCATCTGTGATGGGGATGGGTGCTCCTGGTGCGTCGAACGACCTTCGCGGGATTACTCAGCTTCTGATTATGCTTTCTTATCCAATATGGATCTTTATCTGGTTGATCTGGTCTGGTAAGTCGTTCTGGGGGGCAAGCCCCAGCTACTTTCTCATTGCATTTCTGATGATCTTCGCGGTGCTTAATGGTGACATGCTTCGCTATGCCTATAACCTTGTCAGAGGGATTCAGAACCACGGCTATTCAGTCGTCAATAATACGGCCTACTTCAATGCCAAACCTATTGCTGAAGCTGACGCTTCGTCGTTCGACATGTTCAGGGGTGATCTTAGTTATTCATTTTATAATCACGCTTGGGATAGCCAGCACGTTTATTATTATGGCCGCGTGGTCGAGGGTTCGCATGGAGGCCCACTTGAGGCCCTTAATGATTTAGGTTGGAGTCGCGACTATGTCGCTAGCGGTGAAACGGTCATCTATGGGGACACGGTTTTACGTGGATGTATCCGAAGTAAACTCGAATTTTTTGATGATATTGAAAAGTATTGGGCTCGTTGCGGAGACAATGTCTATTACACAGGTAAACTTATTGAAGGTGCAGATGCCCAGTCATTCACTCCTCTGAATAGCTGGCTAGCGCATGATAAAGACCGTTTTTATAAACGTACTGAAGTAACGGATACTATTGCCGATGCATCAAGCTTCCGAGCAATCGACAATGGATATTATCGCGACGATCATCGTCTTTTTTATTTGCCTGACAGTACTATTTATGAGGTCGAAGGTGTCGATGTCAGCACCTTCGAAGCAGTTGTGGAAATAAGTGACGAACTCAGAAGTGATGCTCGAGACTCTCGTTTCTACTACTACAATGGTAAGCAAGTAGCGCCTCGTTAAGAGGCGCCCTGAACCTGAAATACAGGTTAATATTTCAGAACCAGAAGCCAACGCCCGCTACCCACTGCGTCGACTGAATATCGCCACCTCCTTCGCGAATCATATCGGCGCTATCGCCAAAGCTCCGGCTCCATACTGCTCCGACATACGGCGCGAATTCCCGGACGATTTCGTATTTCAGCCGCAGTCCTACACCAATGTTTGCCAAGCCTTTGCCTTCGCCGTATTTCTCGCTGGTGCTGCTATGAGCGCCAAGGCTGAATTCCGGCGATAGCACGAGCTTTTGCGTAAACATCAGTTCTTTTTCGGCGGTGATGCTGAGGCTGGTACGGCCATCGTTATCGATTAACAGACTGGCGTCGGTTTCGAAGAAATAGGGCGCGAGCCCATCAAAGCCAGCGACTAATCGGTTGCGCACCGGGTCCGGGTGGATATCGCGGCTGAGGCCCAGTTGCAGATCCCAATAGGGGCTGATGGCATGCAGCCAAAGAGCTTGCAGGTTCAACTCTTCGGTTTCACCTTCGTGGCGTTCAGCGTCTGCTTTCAGGCGGAATTTATTGAAGGAATTACCGTAGGTAATATCGCCTTCGAATACCTGTGCTTTTTCACTCTCATGGAAGCGATATTCCAGCTGATCACCGGTGACTTTCAGTACCTCAGGATCATAGTCGCCCATCGCATGTGCCTGAGTCGCCAGGCCGGAGATAACAAGGCCAAGAGCGGTGCTGAAAGGTTTCTTGAGTAAACGTTTCATCAGTGACCCCCATGCATGTTGTGGTTCGAGTGCATCTCGTGTTGATCTGCTCCCGCTTTAACGACACGGACTTCCCGGAACATACCCGCCATGTGGTAGAGCAGGTGGCAGTGGTACGCCCAGCGACCTTCGGCATCGGCGGTCACCAGATAGCTGATTTTCTTACCCGGCTGCACGAGGATGGTGTGTTTGCGTGGAATATATTCCGGGTCGCCGGTTTCCAGCTCGCTCCACAAGCCATGTAAGTGAATCGGGTGGGTCATCATGGTGTCGTTGACCAGGGTGATGCGCACACGTTCGCCGTAATTGAGTATCAACGGTTCTGCATCGGCAAACGGAATGCCGTCCATCGACCAGATGTAGCGGTGCATATTACCGGTGAGGTGTAGCTGAATTTCCCGTCCTGGCTCACGCCTATCGAGCGTCGGGGTAAGATTTTTAATATCGCTGTAACGCAGTACGCGACGGCCATAGCGGGTATCGTGATCCCGCAGGCCTATACCAGGATCATCCAGGCCGCTGACTGGCATTTCTGACTTCATATCGGTCTGAGGGCCGTTTTCACTTTTCTGGTGAACAATCTCTGCGTCACTGCCCATGCCGGCTTTCGCCAACCCAGTGTCATGGGTCATTGAATGGTTCATACCAGAATGCATGGAGTGGTCCATGTCAGAGTGCATCGAGTGGTCCATGGAGTCTTGCTTAACGGGTTCATGGTTCATAGAGCTATGATCCATAGAGCTATGATCCATAGAGCCATGGTTCATAGATCCATGACCCATGGCACTGTGATCCATGCCCATATCCATATGACCCAGCACCGGGGCGTAATCCATGTCAGGCACGTCAGCGGTCAGAGCAAGATCTGCGGTAAGGCGCCCACAGGCATAACCACTACGGTCAATGCTTTGAGCAAAAATGGTGTAGGCCTTATCGGCCTCTGGCTGAACAATCACATCGTAGGTTTCGGCAGTACCCATGCGGAATTCATCCACAGTAACCGGCTGAATATTCTGACCGTCAGAGGCGACGACGGTCATTTTCAGGCCGGGAATGCGCACATCGAATAAGGTCATCGCGCCAGCGTTAATAAAGCGCAGGCGGATCTTTTCACCGGCTTTAAACAACCCCGTCCAGTTGTCGTCTGGCGTCTGGCCATTCATCAGATAGGTGTAGGTCATGCCGGTAACGTCTGATATGTCCCGGTCAGACATCCGCATCTCGTTCCACATCTGCCGGTCTTTCCATGTAGCCGCAACGCCTTTGGCGCTGATGTCGTTCCACAGGTCGCCGACGGTGCGCTCGCGCGTGTTGTAGTAGTGGCCCATCTTTTTCAGGGTGGCGTATATGTCGCTTGGGTGCTCGTCACTCCAGTCGGAGAGAAGCACGACGTAATCGCGGTCGTATTCCACCGGATCGGCCTCTTTCGGCTCAATCACAATGGCGCCGTAAACACCGGTCTGTTCCTGAAAACCTGAGTGGCTGTGGTACCAGTAGGTGCCTGATTGATTAAGGTCGAACTCATAGGTAAAGGTCTCGCCGGGTGCGATGCCATCGAAGCTGAAACCCGGTACGCCATCCATATTGCTGGGGAGGATAATCCCATGCCAATGGATTGAACTCATGTGCTTGAGGTTGTTCGTCACATTGATGCGAACCCGTTCTCCTTCTTTCCAGCGCAGCACTGGCGCCGGCAGTGATTGGTTTACGGTTGTCGCCAGGCGGTCTGCACCCGTGAAGTTAACGCCCTGCAGGCCAATGGATAGGTTAAATACCTTGCCGGCGAGCTCTGGCACCTGAGGATTCGTTTTCGTTGCATTGGCTGCCCGTACAGGCAGGCCGGTGCTCATCAGAAGAGCTCCGCTGGCTGCACCAGTAACGAAGCGGCGACGTGAGACACCGGGTAGCGCCGGTATATTCGTAAATTTCATGATGTTGTCCTGTTCTGATTTGAATGAAAAATAAATTCAGATCAGAGGGTCGATGGTGGGCGGTCGGGTAAACGGGATTCAGCGGGCAGTGGCATTGGCACTGAGCGCGCAAATACAGTGGTAACGGGAGTCGGAGAAACCGAGAATGGTACCGCTGGCATGGCGGATGTTACCGGCGCAGGCGTGTAGCAATGAGTGTGATTACAGGTGACAGAATCGTTATCACAGCAGTCATGGTTATCGGCTTCATGCGATGTCATATCCATCATCGTTGCTGATTCAGAGTGCGAGTGAGCACAATGAGCATCTGTCGCTTCGGTGGCCGACAAAGACAGTGAAAAAGCCCCCGCCCATGCCGACTGGCATAGCGATAGAATAAGGACGAACTTCAGAATGTGCTGAACCAAAACGATGCACCTGAGCTAACCGTTCTTACAGGCTGACAAACCGTACTTAAAACGTCAAGTCATGGCGAGTAAGGGAAGGTATGGCTCACGTGTCTGGCCGGGCAAGGCCCGCTGGTTTACTATGTAGCCCGATTTTTATCCCCTCAGTGAATAGCGAGCGATCCGGCGATGGCGATCAGCCAGAAGTATATTTGGACAGCGGTAGCGGTGACTCTGTTGCTGATATTGCAATATCGCCTCTGGTTTGACGACAGCGGTGTTGTTGCCAGTCGTGCGCTTCAGCATCAGATAGACGAGCTGAATCAGGCCAATGACGTACAGTCGGATATCAACCACGACTTGATGAACGAGGTGATGGACCTGCGAACAGGCGATGCCCTGCTTGAAGAAACTGCCCGCGAACAGTTAGGGCTGGTGAAAGAAGGGGAGACCTTTATTCTGTTCGCTGAACCTGATGATACCCGTGATGAGTAACGCAGTCTGGGCAGTATTGCCCGCCGCCGGCGTTGGCAGCCGTATGCAGGCCGACCGGCCAAAACAGTATCTGCTTCTGAATGGCAAGTTTCTGCTTGAGCATACTCTTGGGACGATTCTTTCTTATCCTCGGATTAAGAAAGCGGTGATCGTGCTCTCTGACGAAGATCCATACTGGCCCCAAAGCAGTTACGCCAACCACCCGGACATTCTTCGTGCCACCGGAGGCAGCGAGCGTTGTCATTCCGTGCTGAATGGCTTGAAAGCGCTTTCGGGCCTGGCTGATGATAACGATTGGGTTGCAGTGCACGATATTGCCCGTCCCTGTCTGCGCCATAGTGATCTGGATCTACTGTTCGACCGACTTGGTGATGATGGTGCGATTCTGGCGTCGCCAACTCGTGACACAATGAAGCGAGGTGCACTGCAGCCCGACGGTTCGGTTGTAATTGATCAGACCGTCGAACGCGAGCAGCTCTGGCATGCATTAACGCCGCAGGTGTTTCGTCTCGGGCGGTTACGCGCTGCGCTGGAACAGGCATTAGCGGATGGCTTTGAGGTCACTGACGAAGCATCAGCGATAGAACATGCAGGCGGAAGCCCGGGTTTAGTGGCCGGTCGTGCTGATAATATCAAGGTCAC
>JAYNJA010000108.1:0-6103 GCA_038109705.1 Thalassolituus sp.
AAACATCAGAGGGGACGATCAGGTCTTCGATCAGGGCAACGTCAGCCGCGCCGCCCAGACTGTAAAGCCCAGACAGAATGTTCGAGATATGACGCTCAAGATCTTCCCGCGTTACACGTCCGCCACTGGTCTTAATCCAGGTGTCCCCGTCTCTGCCAGCAATAACCATGATGCCTTTGCCACCACTACCTTTCGCCGGCTTAATGGCAAAGCTTTGACGCTCACTGAGCATACGGATAACAGACGATATCTGGGATTGAGTTTCGGCAACGCCTAACAATTCAGTCATGGGAATACCCGCTTCGCTCAGCGTCGCGCGGGTGATGCGTTTGTTGTCCACCAGCGGGAAGAGCGAGCGCGGGTTATAGCGGGCGATATAATTGCGGTTGCGCTTGTTCATGCCGAGAATTCCCCGGCTGGCCAATGTCCACGGTGCGATAAACGACCACATAGCTCAGCGCTTCAGAACCGAAAAGCGGTGCAGTTCGAGCAGACGGTAGCCGGTATACGAACCAAGTAGCAGAATCATTGCCATCAACAGGAACTGAACCCCCATAAAATTGAAGGTCAGGTGCTGAATCATCGGGTGCTGCATCGCGCCGTACGCCAGTACAGCGGTGAGCAGGCTGCCTCCGCCCTGAATCATTACTTCGCGACCGCCCTCTTCTTCCCACAGAATCGACATACGTTCGATCGTCCAGGCAAGAATAACCATAGGGAAGAACATAATCTTAAGACCTTCAGTCAGCCCCAACTTATAGGACAACACACTGAAGAGACTGATGATGGCAATCACAGACACAATCACCGCCGATATACGCGCCACTAATAACAGATTCAGGCGGGAAAGATAGCCACGTACCACAAGGCCAGCTGCAACCACGAGGATAAAGCCGACCACACCAGTGCCAAGTGATGTCTGCATAAAAGCAATGGCGATCAGTACCGGCATAAAGGTACCTGAGGTACGGATACCAATCAGAATACGAAGCAGACAAACTACGAGAGCACCGACAGGAAGTAGAAGGATCGTTTTAAACATCGCCTGTTCGGCGACCGGCAAGCTATGAATAGAGAAATTCAGCAAGGACGATTGCGCCGGCATGCTGTCGTTCAGAGCAGAGTATGTGGACTCTTCCCTGCGCAGCATCGAGAAGCGGATACGTGAGTCATAGCCTCCGATCACATCCAGCACTGGCGCGCCACGCTGCTCCCACAACAGCAGAGGTACTTTCTTCGTGGCAATGTCAGAGTCCTGCTCTAACGGGAATATTTCACTGCTTTGACCATTCCATACCCGCAGCATTGGCGTGAGCATCTGACGGCGACGACCGTCTCTCAGTTCAAGGCCGTAAACTACCGTGGCAGGGACTGATGCGTAGTTGAGTATTTCTGCCAGCAGGAAGGACAACCGGCCATTGTAGGCACGACGAAGCAGCAAGACGTGCTGTGGCGCATCTTCTTCTGTGAGTACTTTGATAAGTTCACGGGTAAAACTGAAATTATCTGCCGACGCAGCATAAGCATCGGTAAAAATCCGATCGGCTGCTGTGCTGTAGGGTTCCTGCCAGTCAGGACGGGTAATACGCGGCGCGGCGACGGGATCATTTTCATTAAATGAAGATTCCAGTACATCGACCTGGTAATAAAGTTGCTGAGGGCCAGCGGCATGGCGGATCGCCCATTCAGCTCTGGGGTCTGTACCCTCAGTAAAATTCAGGCCGTAACCCGGAGAAGCGCCGGACTGGCGAAGTACGGTAAAACCTTCCTGATCCCCCGGACGAGCCATCGACACCTTCACCGGGCCATCATCAGCGACAAACTCAACCCGCGCTTCCAGAGACCACACCGTCTGAGTCTCGCCATGAATCAATGGAACTTCATATACCCAATGACGGTGCAGTATCAACACCATGCCAATGACCAGCAGACCGGCAATCAGGGCATAGAAACTCAGGCCGGAAGGCTGTTTCATCAGTTTTTCACTTTCACTTTTGGATGGAGGTATTCCTGTCCGACATCAACCACTGCAACGTCTTTCAGGAATGAGCGGCCGATCAATACCGGATGAGACATACGGCTGCGATCTGCCAGAGTAAACTCGGTGGGCTGTACAAGACTGCCTATACGTACATCAAATACCACGACAGGACGTCGGTCGATATCATCAAACGACGCCTGCCGAATACGGACATTACGCTTCAGCGGGAGTTCCAGATGAATATCGTTTTCTGCCGTTCCAGTATCAAGATCGAATGCGACCCAACGCTTACCGTCACGTTCGAAACGGACGATATTCCGGGCACTGATCGATGAGGTCTCTGCACCGGTATCAATACGTGCAGATAAGTAATGTCCCGGAGGCGTGAGATACAACCACTCACTGGTGCCTACTACGAGTTTACGGTCGGCGATTTCTGCGGGTGTTGGTTTCGCGGCAGAACACTCGGGCGATGGAATGACATCACGTACCTGTACAACGGACTCAACATTACGTTGTGCCAGCGTCTGCAGCGACTGCGACGACGACTCCAGCTGAGTAGATTGCAACTGAATCGTCTGTTCAATAGAAGCTAACCGGTTCTGAAGCTCCACGTCGGGCTGACATTGCTCCTGCAACAGCGTATTGATTCCATCCAGAGTAACTTCGCGGTGTTCAGGCCCAGGCCACTGACTGCAACCTGCCAACATCGCAGGAAAAAACACAGCCAGATTCAGAAGTGCATGCAAGCGCATACAGATCCCCGTTAATCGTGAAGGCGGCATTAAAGCACAGATAAGGGACAGGTAGAAATGGCCGAAAGTGCCGGACGTGCGAGCTTATCGGGCACCGATATCAAAGGTGCCGTCAGAATGAAAACGCGCGACCTGGAGACGTCGTTTGCCTAACAACAGGGGCTCGTCATCGTAGAACAGAAAGTTCTTCCAGCACTGGCGGAAGGTACCCCAGGTCGTCTGGATAACATTGTGGCAGTCGTAGCAGAAGAATACCTGGGTGTTACTTTCCCAATCTGGAAAATCGAGTTCTTCCGGTAACTCTGGTGAGTCACCCTCCCACTGAATCTGCCACTCTCCACGGGTATGCCAGATGCCGTTATGGCAAGGCCAGTCATCGCTCATGAAGTGGCTGGCATGAGTCGCCTCTGCGCTGATCTGCTGCTTCCAGAAGCGTAACGCATCGGCTTCAGATAACGGACGGATGTCTGCCAGCAGAGCTTCCGGCACCGGCATTTCGCGGTGACGGAAGATCCAGCCTTGTGAGTAATCAGCGAGAGCCTGATATTCCACGATAAACTCAGTCGCGGAAGGTGTTGTCAGCAATAAACTGCTGAACAGTTTCAAGGTCAGACTTAAGTACAGTCAGACGCTCTTCACGATCCATCAGGTCTGTCAGATGATGCGGCAGTTTCGGCATTTCGTAACCTGCGCGCTTAACAGCATCTTCGAACTTAACCGGATGTGCAGTACCCAGCGTGATCATTGGGATGTTAGGGTTACGACGACATTCACGCGCTGCTTTCACACCGATAGCCGTGTGTGGGTCCAGCAGGTAACCGCTTTCTTCAAAGACAGTCTTCATTACGTCGACGGTGGTTGCTTCATCAACAGCCAGGCTGTCGAACAGCTCGCGTGCTTTCGCCAGCTTGTCTTCATCCAGAGATACAACATCGTCACGCGCATTCATCTTCGCCATCAGACCAGCCAGCTTTGCGCCATCACGGTCATACAGATCGAACAACAGACGTTCAAAGTTGCTGGATACCGCGATATCCATGGAAGGCGTAATGGTGTGCTTCAAAGGGCGTACTTCGTACTGGTTTTTGCTCATCAGACGATGCAGAACATCGTTGCTGTTAGTAGCAATCACCAGCTGCTCGATAGGCAGACCCATCTTACGTGCCATGTAACCAGCGAAGATATCGCCGAAGTTACCGGTTGGCACAGAGTACGCCATTGGGCGCAGCGGGCCACCCAGGTTCAGACTTGAATAGAAGTAGTAAACGATCTGGGCCATGATGCGGGCCCAGTTAATGCTGTTAACTGCCACCAGCTTGCGTTCGCCGCGCAGGAAGCTCTGGTCGCCGAAGCTGGCTTTAACCATATCCTGAGCTTCGTCGAAGTTACCTTCGATAGCGATGTTATAGATGTTATCGCCTTCAACAGTCGTCATCTGACGACGCTGAACTTCTGATACTTTGCCGTACGGGTGCAGAATGAAAATGTCTACGTTATCGCAGGCTTTGGTGCCTTCGATCGCTGCAGAACCAGTATCACCAGAGGTCGCACCCATGATGACCACTTTTTCCTGACGACGCTTCAGCACGTAATCCAGCAGACGACCCAGCAGTTGCAGAGCAAAGTCTTTGAACGCCAGAGTCGGGCCGTGGAACAGTTCCAGCACGTATTCGTTGTGATCCAGCTGCTGCAGTGGAGCAATCGCCTTGTGGCCGAAGTTGCTGTTGTTATAAACAGCTTCAAGCATCTGCTTAAGAGAATCAGCATCAACGCAGCCTTCAACGAACGGGTAAATTACTTTGTGCGCCAGCTCGGTGTACGGCAGGTCACGCCATGATTCGATCTCTTCCAGGCTGTACTGAGGTACGTCTTTCGGTACGTAAAGACCGCCATCAGACGCCAGGCCTGTCAGCAGAACATCTTCAAAAGTGAGTTCCGGCGCGTTACCGCGGGTGGAGATATATTTCATCATGGTCGTAAAACCTAAACTGGGGCTCAGAAAAATGCGCGTAGTTTACATGCTTTGCCGCTCATGCGCACCCGCGCATGAGCTGAGGGAATTGAATCCTTCCTGAGGCGAATCAGAGGCGTTCTAATAAACCCGGTCGGTAATCGTCGGGGCTGATTGTTAAACCAGCTTCTTCGATACGCTCTTTCAGCGCATCCAGCTCTTTTACCAGTTCACTCATGGTCAGGGTATTGTCGTCGAGATCGTAAACCTGACGGGAGCCTTCAAGGCTGAACAGCTTTATGGTCAGCGCCTCTGCCGTTCCCTCTTCCAGGGCCTGATCCAGTTTTTTCGACGCCCGATAGATGCGGTTCAGCTCCTGCTTCAGCTTCCAGACGTAGTTTACTTCCATGAAGTACTCAGAATCACGAAGACGAAACAGCACGAAGGTCACGATCGCCACTCCCGTAGCCACTCCAGCCGCATTCAAAGCCAGACTCGATTCACCGCCGACAAAAAGGTAACGGTATAATTCTGCGAACCCTAAAGAAGTCACAAACAAGCCTGCGACCATAGCCCACTGAATACGTGACCGACGTTCCTGATACAGCGCTTTGTTAATTGCTTCTAACTTCATCTTCGTCCTCCGCGCGTAACACGGCTCAAAATCATTTGCGCGAAGGATACCGATTTGTCGCGATGTAATGAATAGCGCGCACTATGTCGCAAATACCACCCATTACTCAATTCGTGCCGTGCTAACCTGAGATTTCAATTGCAGCCCGGCTGCATATAGCTAATTCCAACCGCATCCAACGATAACAACGGCAGGTGATCAACCGATGAGCACGACTGAAACCAGAATCGACGCCCTCTTCCAACCCATCACGCTCGGCAACCTTGAGCTCAGTAACCGCATTGTTATGGCTCCAATGACGCGGACCTATTCACCGGGGAATGTGCCTAATGATCTGAACGTCGCTTACTACGCACGCCGTGCCGAAAATGAAGTGGGTCTGATCATCACAGAAGGCACCTGCATTGGTCACAAAGCCGCAAACGGTTATCCGCGAGTTCCTTTTATTTACGGCGAAGAAGCTCTTGCTGGCTGGAAGAAAGTGGTTGATGCCGTGCATGCGAAAGGCGGAAAGATTGCCCCGCAATTGTGGCATGTTGGCGCTGTACGCAAAGAAGGCACTGAGCCTGATCCTTCAGTACCGGGTTACAGCCCTTCTGGTTTGTTTAAACCGGGCAAAGAAACCGGTGTTGCCATGACCCAAGACGATATCAAAGAAGTCGTCGACGCCTTTGCACAAGCTGCCGAAGATTCAAAGCGTATTGGATTTGACGCAAGTGAGGTTCACGGTGCCCCTGGTTATCGGGTCGACCAGTTTTTCTGGGATGGAACGAATATTCGTG
>JAYNJA010000108.1:6179-9208 GCA_038109705.1 Thalassolituus sp.
ACCTGGCTGGTTGGACGAAAAATATTACCGGTAAGCCGGTCATCACCGTTGGCAGCGTAGGCTTAAATGCCGGATTTATCGACGAAGACAAACGCGACATGATTGATGCCTCAGGCGTTGCCAGTGGCAATATTGAAGAGCTGGCTGAACGACTCGGTAACGATGAGTTTGAACTGGTTGCCGTTGGCCGTGCCCTGCTACAGGATCCGGAATGGGTCATCAAGGTACGCGAAGGCCGTTTTGATGAACTCAGTGACTACAGCAAAAAATCACTGATGGAACTGAAGTAGGTCCCACGCAGGGATGGGGTATACTGTCAGCCACAGTTACCCTGTCCTGCGGACCCGCTCATGACCTCGTTCGATTCCCTTAACCTTTCCCCCGCTCTTCTGAGCAATCTGAAACGACTGAACTATAAGGAAGCTACTCCGGTTCAGGAGAAAGCGATTCCGCTGGTACTGAAAGGTCGGGACCTCATGGCATCTGCACAGACAGGCACAGGTAAGACCGCAGGTTTTGTGCTGCCGATACTTGAACGTATGAGCACCACACGAACATCAGGGCCAACATCAGTTCGGGCACTGATTCTGGTCCCAACCAGAGAGCTGGCAGAACAGGTACTGCAGGCCGTACAGAGTTACAGCGATGGGCTGCCATTAAAAAGTTATGCGGTTTATGGTGGTGTTGCTCTTAACCCACAGATTACCGCTGTAAAAGAAGGCGTGGATATTCTCGTCGCAACGCCGGGTCGCCTGCTGGATCTTTATCGCCAGAATGTTCTGGAATTTCCGGATCTGAAATACCTGGTACTTGATGAAGCCGACCGCATGCTGGACCTGGGCTTTGCTGATGAACTGGATGACCTGTTCTGCGCATTTCCGAAACGCCGCCAGACGTTACTTTTTTCTGCGACCTTCTCACCTCGGGTAAAAGAACTGGCAAAAGAACTATTACGCGACCCTGCCACCATCGAAATTGCAGCGCCGAATACCACTGCTGATACAGTTACCCAACTCGTCATCCCGGTAGATAAAAAACGTAAAACAGAGTTACTTCAACACCTGATTAAAAACCACGGTGACAAGCAGGCGCTGATATTCGTGAAAATGCGCAAGCAAGTAGATGAGTTGGAGAGCCTGTTTAACAACGGCGGTGCCAGCGTTGCGGGGCTACACGGAGAAAAGTCTCAGGCAATGCGCAATGCCGCGATGCAATCATTCAAAGACAAAGAAATTCAGTTGCTGATAGCGACTGATGTCGCTGCACGCGGGCTGGATGTCGATGATCTGCCATTAGTGATTAACGTAGACCTGCCATTTAATGCTGAAGACTATGTACACCGCATCGGGCGTAGTGGTCGTAAAGGGAAATCAGGCTCAGCCATTTCTCTAGTGACTGCCGATGAAGTAAACCAGCTGGCAGCAATTGAGGCACTCACCGGCAAGCTGATTAAACGTCGCGCTGAAGCAGGATTTGAGCCTTCACACAAACTGCCAGAGACTCAGGCTGGGGGAATTGTTGTCACTAAAAATGGTGCAATAAATCCAGCAACTGATAAGCAGCCGGGAAAGCGTTCAGGAAGCCGCCCAGGGAAATCTGGTCGCGCTGGCGGCCCGCGTATGTTTGATCATTCCGATGATGCTCGTTCAGGTCGCAATAAAGATCGTCGTAAACGCAAAAAGTAACTTTCAGAAGCGTGGGTGTTATTCCGTATCGTGGCTGATAACACTCACCACTCTGACATCATCGCCAACGGCGGTCAGAGGATTTCCGTCGCTGATAAACAGCGTTCCGCGTGTCATATCAGTATTTTCTGAAGGGCTTAATGTTCCTTCATAAACATACCCCAAACTTCCCGCAGGCAGTGTCAGGGTCTGACCTTGATTCAACAGAGTTACAGTTAACTTTGACTCGACACCATCGTAAATCAGATTCTCACCGGTCACCGGAGTGATGATATCAAGGGAAGAGGTTTCAGATACTGTTGAAGGCTGAAGCCAGATCTGGACCATCCCGGTGACATCCCGGTCTGCGTTTAGTTCGTTATGAGAAAAGCCAGTTTTACCTGAACGCTGCACCATAACCTGCCCGGAAAAAACATCATCGTCGTGTCCTGCAGAACCTTCATGACGTATCTGCCCTCGGGTAACGATACTGACAATATCAATACCTTCATGGAAGTGCTTTCCGGTACTACCGCCGGGTTTAAAATAAGCATGTGCCAGATAGGTTAACTGACCAACGCCTTCCCAGCATTCTTCACGTCTGTGATACCCAAACTGACGTGAATCCATCACCAGAATACGTTCTCGTACACCAGCGAATCCTACGATATCCAAGTCGTCGTAATGCAATGATTTCAAACGAGAATCTCCTTGGTTAATGACTACTGGGTCACAGTGATTGTGTTGTTTGAGGCCAAACCGACTGGTATTCTTGCAACAATAAGGACATACGCACAGACACGGAGCTACATCGCATGTCGTCGATCATCGCCACAAACAGACGCAAACTCGCCTACGAACTGGGCACCAAGGCCGACAAACGCCAGTTTATCCCGTTTTCAAAGAACACCAATACCAATAATGGTCGCAAAGTCTTTATCGACGCGGCACTGGCTCCTTTGTTTGCGCACTTCTTTCAGGCAGATGATGCCAACACCATACGTATCGTTTCAAAAATCGAGCAGTTAAGTGCAGTTGCTGGCGGCATAACGGCGAACACCAATGTCACGACGCCCTTTGAATATATGGAGAATATTGGTGAGTTGGCGATCTACTATCAGCTGCACTCTAAGTCAGGAGACAATGCGGCTGAATCTGGGGTGTATATTACTGGGGTTCAGAAGTCTTCAAGAGCGAGTAATCAAAAGCCTGGTTTGTGGGAAGTAACACCCCGATTCACGCGCCCTGTAGAGTCCAATATTGCTGAACACCCGACTGCTTATGTAAGTGCAGCAGAAGATCCCAAAACGGCGTTGCAAAAACATACAGGCAAGGATAGTTGGGGAGCCGTCAATGTTTTTAATC
>JAYNJA010000109.1:0-2709 GCA_038109705.1 Thalassolituus sp.
CGCCAATGCTTCATCAAACGGCACTCGTCGGATCACAAGTACTTCGGTCTCTTCCGTTTCTGTTTCACCCTCTTCAAGACCAGAAGCAACGAACAGGAAAGCTTCTTCATCCGTAATACAGTTACTCAGATGAAATCGCCCCAACGGACGAATAACTGCAGCACGCAGCCCTGTCTCTTCACGCAGTTCACGCAATGCACAGTCCTGAGGGTCTTCCGCCTTTGGTGCCCCGCCCATTGGAATTTCCCAATGGTACTCATCAAGCGGAAAACGATACTGCCCGACTAACCAGGTGTCACCATTATCGGCCAGCGGCACAACACCTACTGCCCGATTATGAAATGCGACAGTGCCATAAATACCGGGATTTCCAGCAGGATTCGTAACCTCGTGGTGAGTAACTTTGATCCACGGATTCGAATATACGGTTTCTTTTGAATTAATTATCCAGGGATTTTCTTCGCTCATATCGTTTCCAGCCCGTCGTTACTGTGACCCATAGGATTCCCGCCAATGCACCAAGAAAATGCGCTCTGGTTTCGGTCCTGCCGCCAATCAGTCCGGCATTACCCATGTCATCGTACAGGCCGCTCTGTTCCCAAAGGACCTTACCAAGAATTACAGCGATCACAAGCATGCGTACATTGAGGGAATAGAAAGGTGACGCCGCGATTGCGATAATTAAGGCTCCATGCAACGCACCTGACAAGCCAACGTAGTAATAAAGATCAGGTGCAAAAAACCAAAGACCCACCCCAGTCACCGTGTATAACCACATCCAGGCCAATACCTGTTTCCACCAGCGCAACTGCGGATCCGCGACATAGGCCGTTAAGGCCAGAGCCAGAAGGTTTAATATCAGATGGGCAAACGATAGATGAGTCAGATGTGAAGAGTAAAAACGCCAGTACTGCCCGTCATCAATAGCGCCTCGGTCAAACCGCAACAAATCACTTGCAGTATCTCCGCAAAGAAACACCAACAACGCCAGAAGGCCAGTACTCAACCAGACCAGATATGGGCGCACAGCTGCACTCCATCGCCAAAACGCGGAGTATATCAGCTGAACCGGTATCTGCGCAGCGCCAGCAGGAGTGCCCCCACAAAGGTGAACCACTGAAAAGCCCCGCCGGACGTGGCTGAGCTCTGAGACTCAGTCGCAGGAGCTCGTTCAATGGGTTGATCACTGGTACTGATCAGAACTTTCACACTAAGGTCAAAATCGACCGTGCTGAATGTATATTCGAGCTTTTCCTTTACCTGTGTCAGGCCGCTGGGGCTCCCCTGAATATCTGCAAGGAATGGAGCTGTATCCCCATCAGGCTCGCTGATTAACTGCAGATAGACGGAATCCCCTGTAAGTGATGGAGGAGTGTCAAAGAACAGCCGGTTCCATCCCTCCTGTACCCTTACCGTTTTTCGACCGAGTTTCCCCTCGCCTGAATAACGGGATGCGCTGGCATACAAACCGAATTCCAATTCACCCGATCCATGCGCATAAAAATCAATGCCGTCGATACTGAGCATTTCTGATGTAAGTGGGATGTATACCAGCGCGTACCCCCGTCCGCCATACGTGCCCCAGCTTGCATTGGCAGGGACTTCATCATAGCCGAGGGCATAACCTCTGGGCTGGTAGGTTGTTCGCAGGTTAAGCTGGGCGTTCTCTCCGGATGAAACGGTATCCAGGAGTACCTGCCCATCGGAGAGACTCAGCTCGTCCGCAGATAGCAACATAATACCTGTACTGTCCGTCTTCACCCCTGTTCCAGCGAAATCTTTTTCAGCCACAACAAGACGCTCAGAATGTCTGGCCGTCAGACTCGAAAGCACACCATACCCATGCCAGTCATCGACTTCGGTTACTAACAACCCTGCTGCAGGCAGACCAGCGTCGTACCCCGTACGAGTACGGTTCTCGACGAGAAGGTGCTTGCCGTGTCGGTATTCGTCGAGCTCAATACGCAATACTTCGCCACCATTGGCCGCAGGCTCAAGGTAAATACCACCGGTATCCTTGATACTGTTGGTAAAACCCAGAAACTCCTTTGCCCAACCAACAAGGTGAGCCGGCTTATCACCAGCATTCCCCCCGCCAGCATTCCAGGTACCGAAACTCATCAGCCCCCAACGACCGAGCCCCTCGCCAACGCCTATGCTGTCGTACAGATCAGGGAGATCAAATAGCAGATGTCCCAATTCGTGAGCCATCAGGCCAATAGTTGCCAGATGTTGTTCGTGCTGTTCACCAAACATCGCGTATTCTGATAGCCACATTCCACCAGCATTCACCGCAGCCACCGATGATTTATGCGCCCAGATTCTCGGATGGGTAGTCGCAGAACTCGCATACGCCTGTTCAAAACCGGCGACGAGTACAACAACAGCCAGCTCTGAAGGGTCCAGCCACTGATCTGCATTTCGATCATAGGCCGCCAGGTTCATATGGGATGCCAGGGCCGTCATTGCCGATCGAGCCAGAGCAGAACTACTGCTGCCGTATCCGGAACCAAAATCGGGATGCGTTGAGGTCAGACTCAGACGAACAACGCCATCTCCTGATACCCCTGAACTTTCCTGAGCAGGGACCAGCGAGAAACGCCCTGCTGAGTTCTCAGAGAGAAAATCAGCAACACTGTTTTCCGCAGAAAAAATCCGGGCTGAAATCTCTGCGTCACTGTATTCGAAAGCCTGATCGGAAAATTCAAC
>JAYNJA010000109.1:2719-7234 GCA_038109705.1 Thalassolituus sp.
CAACCAGAGCCTGTTCAAAAGCCCCTCCAGAGTAACGGTAGGGTTTTCTTGCTGGCGCAGTGGCCATCTCACTGACGGTTGCAGAATCGATTTCGCGGGTAACTTTGGATAAACCAGCAGCCTGGTTATCGTACGACGACGAATATCCGAAAATTTCGCCAGTGCTCACAGGAATTCTGTCGTCGAGTAATTCGGCTAAGTAGATCGTACCGGAAACTTCCTTGAGGTAGCGACCGTCCTCGAGCTGCATATATGGAGCAGACCGGGAACCGAGGAGACGGACTTTAACCGAGCTCTGATCGCTTAAATGCAAATCTGCCCACTCCAGAGCTGGAGGCGTCATTGCAGTCACAGGTAGCACCACAAGAGCAAGAGCGGTTAACAGAATACGGATCATGATGCGACCACAGAACAGAACTTCTTCTAACTGTAGTCTGTATGAACGCCACTGGGGATAGCAGGTAACAAAGACCTACAAAGTCACTACCTGCCGTTAACAGAAAGAATCAGAAACGCAGCTGTTTCACGGCTTCTGGTAATTCTTGACCGAAGCGGTCAAGGCGTTGTTCAAGATAGCCAATGATGGCTTCCGGACTGTAGATCCATTTATCACCATCCGGTGCGCATACACGCAGGCAGGGAACACGGCTCTCTCCACCTCCGTTCACCAGCTCGTTGCGATAGGCATCCACGCGCTCAACGTCTTTTTCAACGGGATGAAGCCCCGCACGCTCAAAGTTACGTTTCACCGTAATCGATGATGGGCAACTGCGGCAATAGTACAGATGCATACGGCGGGATTCACGGTTCAGCAGGCTCTGCTGTTCCTGTGGACGCTCAACGGGCTTTACCGGTACCAGCTGGTCTACCAGGCTCAGGGTTTTCGCTTTCAGGTGTCTCGTCAGATTCATGCAAAATACTTGCTGACGTGGAGTTGGCGGGCATTGTAGGGATAGCTGGAGAAATATCTACCCCTGAGGAGAAAAATTTAACTATTCGTGCCATTGGCAGAATATTTGCCTGTGCCGACAAATGCGCGCCTCTGTGAACTCAGAGTCCACCCGCGTGCTGAGAAACCACCACCGCAGCCATCATGAGCAACATGGTCACGACGAGTAGCCAACGGCTACGCTGACAGATACGGCAGGGTCTCTTTTTCGCTGTCATCGCATACTCTGATAGTTAATCTATTACTTTCACCCGGTCGAAAGATGGCAGGCTGCCCCAGGATTCCCAGTGCATCCAGACAGCGACGGCTTTGCCAACGATATTTTTCTCTGGCACAAAACCCCACATACGGCTATCACCGCTGTTACCGCGGTTATCACCCATCATGAAGTAATGTCCCTCGGGTACGGTCCATTCACCTTCCGGACCAGCCCAAAGTACCGCCTGACCTGTTGCTCGATCACGCGCGGGTAGCCATTTTACAGTAGCTTCATTTTCACCCAGCGTCTCACGCCCGAAGAACATAGTTGGATTGTAGA
The DNA here is from genome assembly GCA_038109705.1 of Thalassolituus sp. GTDB lineage: Bacteria > Pseudomonadota > Gammaproteobacteria > Pseudomonadales > Oceanobacteraceae > Thalassolituus. The sequence continues at coordinate 4,207 of JAYNJA010000109.1, forward strand.
CAGGTTCACCGCCCAGCTCTTCGGTAGCTACAGGCTCACCATTAATGGTCAGTCGTCGATCTTTATAAGCGATTTGATCACCCGGAAGGCCGATAACCCGCTTGATAAAGTAGCGGGAATCTTCTGGCGGGAAGAACACCATTACATCTCCCCGCGCCGGTTCACTCACAGGGATGATGGTCGCACCACTGCCGGGCATACGCAGACCGTAAGAGAACTTACTTACCAGAATGAAATCACCAACCTGAAGACCCGGTTCCATCGAGCCTGAAGGAATCTGGAAGGGCTCAGCGACAAACGAGCGCAGAACAAATACAAGTGCCAGAACAGGAAAGAACGAGCGGGACTGTTCAATCAGAAATGGCTCTGCCGCAGCCTTACGAACATCATCCAGCTCAGCGCCGGATGCCTGAAGTGCTTCTGCGGTCTGCTCGCGCTTGTTACGCAAGACCAGCTTGTCGAGCAGGCTGATCGCACCGGTAACCAATGTCGCGACCATCAGAATCAGGGGGAGATCAAGTTCCATAAAAGTGTCATATTCCTGAGGCAGGCTAGGGATTTGCATTCTAACCGGCAGCACTGTTGATAGCCACCCGGAATAAGGAACCCAATGACCCGCATCCGCACGCGAGATGGTATTGAACTGGCCTACGAATCCATGGGTGACCCAGACGCTCCCCCTGTCATTCTGATTATGGGGCTAGGAGCTCAGATGCATGTCTGGCCTACTTCATTGTGTCAGCGCATTGTCAATGCCGGTTACCGCGTTATTCGCTTTGATAACCGCGACACCGGTCGGTCATCGTCACTGGATGGCCATGGTAATCCGAGTCTGATTCGTGTCTGGCTGGGGAGACGGTTTAAACGCAATCCCCGCGTTCCATATACACTCAAAGACATGTCCCGGGATGTGCTCGCATTAATGGATGAGCTGAAACTGCCAAGTGCTCACCTGGTGGGAGCATCAATGGGAGGCATGATTGCGCAGATACTGGCAGCCAGAAAACGGCGCCGCGTGCGTAGCCTTACTTCCATTATGTCATCGGCTTCAGCGCCAAGAATCCCGGTGTCACAGATCCAGGTGATGTTGCAGCTGGCAAGACGCCCGGCCAATCGTGACCGCGATGAGCATATCCGCTACATAGCGCGTATGAATCAGGTTATAGGGAGTCCGGGCTACCCTATGTCAGACGAAGAAATTCAGCGACTGGCAGAAACCAGCTGGGAACGTATGTCCAGCCCTCTTGGGTTTAAACGCCAGCTTGTCGCTATTACCCATGCAGGCGACCGCCGTCGCCTTCTGAGAAAGATCAAAGCGCGTACGCTGGTGATTCATGGTGCGGATGATCCTTTGATCCCGGTCACCATGGGGATAGAAACGGCATCTCTGATACCGCGTGCAAAACTGAAAATCATTCTGGGGATGGGCCACGATTTCCCTGAGGCTCTTGTGCCAAAGCTCAGTAAAATTCTGATACGCCATCTGGATAAATCTGAAGACCACTGGAACAAAACCCAACGCCAGAAAGCGCACAACAGTGTGCATGCAGAGGACACCGTTGCGCGGGCTATAGATCCCGATGATCCTCTCAGCTGGCTGGATCCGCAAAATGGCGAATACCCTCACCCAAAAAATAATTCCCACCGCTCTGGGTGACCCCAGTCGCGATGGTACTTGAGAGGAACTCAGTCTGGCTGGTAGCCGCTGAACTGGCGCGCCATTTCAGCCGCATAGTTGTCGGTCATACCCGCAATGTAGTCCAGTACCCGCATGTAAGATTCGTACAACGTCCACCCCGGCGCTGGAGCAGAACGCCCTAACAGATCAAGTATCCGACGGTTGCGATAAGTCGCGCGCCCGGTTGTCACCAGTTCACGGACGGCGCTGAGAAAATTCTCAAGTAACACGCCCAGTGTTGCGTAGGATCCGACCTCGATAGCCAGCTTCCTGCTGTCGTTGAAAATACGTTCTCGGGCAAGTTTCTTCGCGCCATTAACCAGATTGCGAACCGGTAATGGACAATACTCTATGATACTACCGTCAAGGCGCCCTTCCAGTAGCGCCTCCTGTTCACGGATAAAGGCGCTGGCCACAGCATTCACCATGGCTTCCATTGCCTGACCGCGCAACATTTGCAACCGTCTGCGAGGGTTATCAGCTTTCGTCAGATCTTCAAGAATCTGTTCCCAGTGTTCAGCTAATAAGGGCTGAATCAGGGACTCCACCTCTTCGTAACGTAGCAGACCCAACTCGATACCGTCTTCCAGGTCGATCAGGCCGTAGCAGATGTCATCTGCCGCTTCGAGGAGATACACCAAGGGGTGGCGACACCAGGCATTTGGCCCTGTTGGCAGAAGCCCCAGCGTTTTTGCAACCTCTTCGAGAATGGGTAATTCCGTCGCAAAACAACCAAACTTAGAGCGCTCACCGCGGCTGACGTAATCCACAGTCCATGGGTACTTCAGAAACGCACCAAGGGTACCGTACGTCAGGCGCATGCCGCCTTCAAAGCGGTGATACTCCACCTGAGTAACAATACGGAATCCCTGAGCATTACCTTCATAGGTCTGGAAATCGGCAACTTCCTGAGGTGTCAGGCCGTCCAGAAACTCGGCATTACGCGGTGCGGTAAAAAAGTGGCGGATGGCATCTTCGCCCGTGTGTCCGTAGGGTGGATTGCCAATATCATGTGCCAGACAAGCTGCCTGAACGATCGCCCCGACATCGCTGGCATCAACATGACCCGGAAGCGCTTTGTCCAGCATCTGCCCAACCCGGATACCCAAAGAACGCCCGACACAGCCCACTTCCAGACTGTGCGTGAGACGGGTATGCACATGATCGTTTTCCGTCAGCTGGTGAACCTGAGTTTTACGGTCCAGACGACGAAAGGCCGAAGAGAAAATAATGCGGTCATAATCTTTATGAAATGCAGTGCGCCCGCTCTCCAACGCGAGACTGCCCTGATGTTCACCAAACCTGACGGGCGAGAACAAGCGTTCCCAGCACATTCAACGAGATCTATGT
>JAYNJA010000109.1:7265-9184 GCA_038109705.1 Thalassolituus sp.
CAAGTATAACCAGCGTTTACCAGCATTGTCCTCAGAGAACCTTTGCCGGACTACCGCGTCTGCCTACCATCATGACAAATCATCGCACCGGGGCTTAACGTTACCGCTATGCTGGACCGCTATTTTCAAATCATACTGGCAAAGCCCTGGCACATTTTGCTGTTAACTGCAGTGCTTGTGCTGTCCTGTGCTGCCGGTCTACTTAACCTGTCATTTACCAGTGACTTCCGCACCTACTTCAGCGACCAGAACCCCCAGTTACGCGCGTTTGAGGCAATGGAGAAGCGTTTTTCCCGCCAGGATAATCTCTATTTTCTGGTCAGTACTAAAAATAACAGCCTGTTCACTGCCAAAGGGCTGGCTCTAATCGAAGATCTCACAGAACGTAGTTGGCGGCTGCCCTATATTCAGCGTGTTGATTCTATCCAGAATTTTCAGTTTACCGATGTCGATGGCGACGAGTTACTGATTGATGATTTCTATCGCACTGACGATTTACCCGACGACAGTAGCGCGCTTGAACAACTTAAAACTAAAGCACTCGCTGACGGCGATATACTGTATAAACTTTTATCCCCGGACGGCAGGGTCACAGGTATTAACCTGACACTGAATCTTCCTGAAAACAATAGCTCTTCATCCTCTCGCGAAGCCGTTGCAAGCGGCCGTGCACTACTCGAACAATTACGCCCGGACTACCCTGATTTCGATATTAAACTCGGCGGTTCAGCCACATCCAATGTCACCATGGGCGAGGCCATCGCCCAGGATATCAGCTCACTGCTGATTATTTCGTTTGTCGTGATGCTGGTCATTATGTTGCTGCTGTTGCGCACCTTATCTGGCGTAATTCTGGTTACCGCGCTGATTGCCATGTCGGTGATTATTACCATGGGAATTTTCGGCTGGCTGGGCTATACCTTGACGCCACCTACCGGATTTGTACCGACGGCAATTATGACCATTGCTGTAGCCGATACGATTCATATTCTGGTGTCGTATTACTTCTATCTACGTGGTGGGGAAGACAAATTTACAGCGCTGCAACAAGCACTGAAAATTAACTCTGCACCAGTTTTTATCACCAGTATTACCACTATGGTCGGCGTACTGGCTTTAAACACCAGCGACTCTCCTCCTTACCGTGACATGGGGAATATGATTGCCGCTGGGGTAATGATTGCCTGGTTCCTCACAGTGACATTTTTACCCGCAATCCTTGCACTGCTACCCGCGCCTGAAAAACACCAGTCCAAAGGTCAGCACCTTTGGGTAGATACGTTAGCAGATACTGTGATCCAACATCACAAGCTTCTTTTTATCGTGATGATTTCACTGGTCGCTGCCAGTGCCTCACTCGCGCATAAAAATATTATTACGGAGCGTTGGCATGAGTTCTTTGACGAATCGTTTGAGGTCCGTCGCACCATTGATCATATCGACAGCTCACTGGAAGGGTTGCATGTCCTTTTCTTTGTTGCCGACTCACAGAAAAACGATGGAATTAATAATCCGGAATTTCTGCAGCAACTCGATACCTTTGCAAGCTGGCTGAGAGAACAACCGGAAATCGTTTACGTCACCGCATTAAGCGATACTCTTAAGCGGCTAAACCAGAACCTCCACGAAGGTGCTCCCGCCTGGTATCGTATTCCTGACAGCCAGGAGGCAGCAGCGCAGTACCTGCTGCTCTATGAACTATCCCTGCCGATGGGGCTCGGCCTGGAAACCACCCTGACCAGTGACCGCTCTGCCACACGCTTGAGTGCCAGCCTGCGGCGGACTGATTCAGCAACCATAAGAGCTCTTGAGCAAAAAGCAGCGCTTTGGGCACAAGCCAACACGCCACTTTTAAATATCAATGAAACCACCGGTCTGGATGTGGTGTTTGCGAACCTTACCCACCGCAACGTTGAAGC
>JAYNJA010000110.1:0-6011 GCA_038109705.1 Thalassolituus sp.
TCACTGTCCACGACGGCTCATCACAGTTCCGGGGCTTACCGGCTGGCTCCACTTATTTTAAAGCCCCGCCTGTTAACGTTGGCGGGGTTTTTCTTTTTCCTCCCTCCCTCCCTCACTCGCAGGTGTCGTTTGTGATTTACCTGTCTTTCGTTCCCCTATATTCTCAATGGGTATTATCAGGTCAAAGAACGAGTGAATTCCTGCCGATAATGGCCGCCCGAGACCTGTCAGGAATACGTCAGTGCCCATAGGATGAGTAAACGCCTGATAAAAATATCAACAATAACGGGGTTATGATGTCTCTGCAGATTCCTACGAATACGCCTTTGAAAACCCCACCGGCCGATTATTGCCCTGAAGGCGCTGAGCGCTGGTTTACGATTCCGGGGGGGAAAGACGCCGGAAAAAAGCTGTTCTATTACGACCTCTGCGTCGGTGACCAGGACCCTGAAGCGACGTTGGTACTGGTTCATGGCAACCCGGAAACCAGTTACACCTACCGTCATATCCGCGATGCTCTGATCACCAGTGGTCGTCCGATCCGTATTATCGCTATGGATCATATCGGTTTTGGTCTGTCTGATCAGGCAGATTTCGAAATGATTGATATGCACCATTCAGACAATCTGATCCAGCTGGTGCGGCACCTCGATCTCACTGAAGTCACCCTGGGGATTCATGACTGGGGCGGGCCGATAGGTATCGGTGCTTTTATCGAAGATCCTTATCGTATTCGTAATCTCGTGGTTATGAATACCAGTATCTTCCCTATGCCTAAGCAAGGCTTTACCTACACAAATTACCCACACCCAGTCCTGACCTGGGCGCTGTTTCCGCGTATTTACCCTGCGTTTGCCTGGGGCGGCGTTGCGGCAACGGCAGTGTCCAATGGTGAGCCGCAGGGGGCGGTGAGTCTGATCTGGCGGGCTACGCGCTACACCACAGCACATCTGTTTAACCGGCTGCCTAAGAATTCGCCTGAGTATGTCTGGTCACAGTCTGTGCGCTCTGTGGCGAATGCCCGTAGCTCCATGAGAAATGTGAAACAAACCCCTCGTTGGGGCTATGGCTATCATTACACTGATCCTGTTTACGGCCGTCAGGATAATACCGACTATTATCGGGCGATGCAGGAGCGGGTACCTGAGTTCTGGCGAAACTGCCCAGCGGCGGGTTTCTTTGGACAATGGGACCCTTGTGGTAAAGATGAGGTTATTGCTCAATGGCATGAAGCTCTGCCATGTATGAAACGTGCGACCTATCGCTATCCGGAAGTCGGTCATTTCGTGGAAGAATACAAAGGTTCTGAGATTGCAGAAAAAATTATCGCGATGAACTTTCCTGAGTAACGTAACGCTCCGTTACTCAGGCCTTCAGGTCTTTTGTAAAAAATCATCATGCGGCTACCAGTATCTGTTTTGTAGCTATATTCGTTTAACAAAAATAAATTATTTTTCTGTTGATAAAACCTGTTGGAATTTAACCGAACCGTTAAGAATCAATCGGTATTACACAGTCGTCGAAACTGCATATAAGTTTAAAGAGAGCCGCAGTGGAGTACGATCATGAACAAGCACATAGTTATAATAAATTCGCCGAAATATAACCGTAATACTTACTTTCGACGCTTTATCGAGCAGATACGCCAGAATCCAATTCACCGTAAAACTCCCGTCGTATTGATGAATACAGACTACCCGGATGGGCTACCATCCAGCCTGACAGGGCTAGGTATTCACCTTGTCCATGCCCATGGAAATCATGAGGCTGACTTTAAGGCCGCTAATATGGCTGCTGCCGACCACATTCTGATTCTCGCGAAAGATGAATACATGGAGGACTCCGACAGTCTTTGTTTTGACCTGTGTGATCGCATGAAGGAACACGGTCTGGCCTATCGTGTGATTGTTGAATGCGTTGAAGATGAAAACCGTCGCCGGATGAAACGCCTGGGCGTGAAGTCTGTTATCCGTCCTATCCGTTCGTACCCTGAGATACTGGTGAGAGCAATGGAGTCACCAGGGGCTGAGCTTATCATTGAAGATATGTTTACTCACGATCAGGACCATTTCATGCGCTGTCCATTGTGGCTTGAAGGTGATCTCTGGCGTGACGTCGTGTCGGCAATGCAGATGTCTAATATAGGGACGCCACTGGCATGCATTAGTAAGGAAGGCGAAGTCAGTATTCACCCTCAAGGCGACGAACGCGTTTTCGGCCAGAGTATTATCATCCTGGTTAAGACCGCTAATATTCCAACGGAAAAGCAGGTTCAGGAGGCGTTCAGACGCTATATCGCCAATGAGTTGAGCGCTTAAGGTATCCAGTGGCGGGGTCACTCTTTAACGACCGTTGAACGTATGCTGAAGAGCCTATGAGCCTGCCACGCTCAAGAAATAAATAGTGATTATGATAAAGTAGGGGACGATTGGTGCCGTAACAGGCCTGTGCAAACTATATTGAGGCAAGGATGACCCAAAATATGCCTGAGCGTTCTCTATTTTCTGGTATGTCCAGAAACGCCATTATGTCACAAGTGGTTGGTGTACTAATTATATTGGCGATAGCCGCCTTTACCGGTCCTCGGTTGGTGGAAGTTTTAAATAAACATTATATATCGTCTGGCTGGGTGCAGGTCCCTGCTCGGCTGGTAGAATTATCCGTATCAGCACAGGTTTCAGGCCGTGGAGGTAAGGAAGGACGCACTACAGTTTACCGATTAACTGGTCATTATGTATATGAGTACGGTGGTAAGCGGTTCAGCGGTAGTCAGATTAGTTATTATCCAGAGCATGACAATATTGATAGTTGGCATGAAGAGACCCAAAAACGTCTGAAAAGGGCAGATGAACTTGGCGTATTAACGGCATGGGTCAATCCGCTTCTACCTCACCAAAGCTACCTGCTAAGGGAGTTTCGTTGGGGGTATTTCCTGTTTGGGGTGTTATTCTTTTCCCTGTTCTTCGTTTGGGGACTGGCCCTTATCGTTGTGCCTCGCCTGCAAATGCCTCGCGGCGTTGATAGGCACGGGCAGGTGTACCCTCAACGAGACCGTGATCTTTTTATGCTTGTAGTCGCCTCTCTGGGGAGTATTTGCATATCGATACCCTTCATGTCGATGATGGTCGAGAGACTTGCCGAAGGATCGTACGGTCACCTTGCGTTACTGATGTTTCCTTGTATTGCCCTCGTATTCTCAACAGTTGCAGTGGTACGTTTTCGCCGCAGGCGTGTATTTGGTGACGTACCGATTTTATTAAGCCCATTGCCGGGCCAGAATAACGGTGACATCGGTGGGCAACTCGTGTTACCTGAATCGAATATATCCAGGTATTGGAAGGTCGCGCTACGTTGTGTTGAAAAAACATCGAAATTTGGAAAAGACCCTCATAAGCGGCTGATCTGGCAAAACGTTCAGATGGCCGAGGTTGATTGGGATGGTCTTTTGACGTTTGTGTTTCAACCGGAGGGAGATACGCCAGCGAGTACGGTGCTTGGGAAAAAGACCATAACCTGGTACTTAACGTTAGAGAGTCAGCACTCTGATATTCCGATAACCCGCGAATACATTATCCCTGTGGGAAATGGTTCAAAAAGATCTTCCCTGTCTAAGGCGAAGGTTCGAGCTGATCGCTTGTCTCAAGCGAATGATGAGCACGACCAGCTCAGGGCTAGAAAATATTTCTTGCTGCAGCATAGCGGAGATCGAATGATTGTTGATAGTTCTGGTCGTAGGCAATGGTCGGATGGCGGCTTTTTAATGCTTTGGACTTTTTTGGTGATGGCTCTGGGGTTGGTTTTTTCCAGTTCTGATAGCGCATTTTTGCAGGTTGCGGGCAAGGTCATTTTTTTCATAGTCTGCCTCACAATGAGTTATGGATGCTGGCTTTTGGGGCGCTCATTGAAGGCAGTAGTGACATCTGAGCATGTGGAAGTAGAACGGCGCTGGCTAGGGCTGAGGTTGTGGCGACGTCGCCTTCCTTATACAGATTCAAGGCAGATCAAATCAGTTGCAGTCACTTGGGGGCCGGGTGTTGGTGAGGATGAACATCTATACGACGTACGCTTCAGTTTCGGTGATAAAGTTTTGCCGATAGCTCAGCGTATAAAAGGCTTCAAACTCGCAGGTTATTTAGCTGAGCAACTAAAGAGCGCGCAGTGATTGTTTTCAGTAGGTTTGGCGGGCGGTGAAACAGACCTGATGACCTTGAGAGCAGGTTCCGCTAAACTTAGACAAAACTGATACAAGGCTGGGGTAAACTATTCTGGTCAGACTTTAGATAGAGCGAAATCTCCGTGAGCAAACCTCCTTTTGGCGTTCTGTTGGTGAATCTGGGCACTCCGGATGCACCCACTGCACCGGCCGTGCGTAAATATCTGAAAGAGTTTCTGAGTGACCGTCGTGTGGTGGATGTACCTCGTCCGCTATGGTGGTTGATTCTGAATGGTGTGATTCTTCGAATTCGTCCGCCGCGTGTGGCCAAAGCATACGCCAAAGTCTGGCGTGACGACGGCTCACCATTGTTGAGCATCTCGCGGGCGCAACAGAAGGCGCTGGCAGAGGCCTTAAAAGCCGAATACGGTCAGGATATTCCGGTGTCGCTGGCAATGACGTATGGCACACCATCCATGGTTGATGCCGGCCGTGAGTTACGTCAGGCGGGCGCTGAACGCCTGGTGATTCTGCCACTGTATCCTCAGAATTCTTCATCAACCACGGCTGCGGTACATGACGCTTACGCTCGCGCCCTGGGCCCTTGTCCGCATGTGCCATCAGTGCGCTGGATCACCGATTATCATGTGGACCCCGGGTACATAGGTGCACTGGCAAATTCTGTACGTGAATACTGGGCCGAGCACGGACGGGGCGATCGGTTGATGATGTCTTTTCATGGTATCCCCCAGCGCTACGAAGATCGTGGTGACCCGTATCCGACACAGTGCCGGGCAACGGCGGCGGCTCTGGCTGAAGCGCTTGAGCTGCGTGAAGATCAGTGGATCTGCAGTTTTCAGTCGCGCTTTGGCCGCGAAGAGTGGGTGAAGCCCTATACAGACCATACGCTGGAAGACTGGGGTAAGGCCGGCGTAGGCCGTGTCGATGTGATCAGTCCGGCGTTTGCTGCAGACTGCCTTGAGACACTTGAAGAGCTGGATATGGAAAACCGTGAAACCTTTATCGAGGCCGGCGGTAAGGATTACCACTATATCCCGTGCCTGAATGACCGTGCCGATCATATTCAGATGATGGCCAGGTTGGTTAAAAGCAACGCCTGCGGCTGGAACTGACAAGCCTGACGACTACGGTGTCATTTCCGGAGGCCTGATTGTTATCTGCAGTCATGGCCTCTGGCCCTCCCTTATGTAACTATGCGTGCTGAATTCTAATTACCAGAAGCTTTGCTATGTCTGAGAATCAGCGCATCCTCCTTGAAGTCCGGGATAATATCGCCTGGGTTTATCTGAATCGTCCGGAAAAACTCAACGGCCTTGATATGCCTATGTTCACCGAGATGGTGGCCACCGCGAAGAAAATCCGTAAAGACCGCAGCATTCGCGCTGTGATTCTTGCTGCGAAAGGAGAGTCTTTCTGCGCAGGTCTGGATTTTAAAGCCGTGAGTAAAAACCCATCCATGATTGCCAAGGTGTTTCTGAAGCTGCCGTGGACCAAGCAGAACCTCGCTCAGGAAATCGCCCATTGCTGGCGTGACCTGCCCGTTCCGGTGATTTGTGCTATTCACGGTAATTGCTTTGGTGGCGGTATGCAGATCGCGTTGGCCGCGGACTATCGTATTGCTACGCCGGACGCCAATCTCTGTATTATGGAGATGAAGTGGGGACTGATTCCGGATATGAGTGGCATGGTCACTTTGTCGCGGCTGACCCGGGTCGATATTGCTCAGGAACTGACCATGACTGGCCGTCAGTTTTCGGCGGAAGAAGGGCACGGTTATGGTCTGATTTCGAAGCTGGCGGATGACCCTCTTGCCGAAGCAGAAGCCTTGGCTCGCACC
>JAYNJA010000110.1:6021-9179 GCA_038109705.1 Thalassolituus sp.
ATTGCAACTAAGTCACCGGACGCGATTGCCGCTACAAAATATCTATTTAAGAAAACCTGGAAAGCCGATACCTGGAAAGCATTGCGCTGGGAGCGTTGGGTTCAGGCACGTCTGCTGGGGCGTAAGAATCAGCAGATCGCAATGAAGAACGGTCTGGCTGGCAAGGGCGCTGAACCCAATCCATTTAAAGACCGCACTAGCTTTAAATAATATTGCTGGCGAGTATCTGGGGCGGTTGTCTGGTTCCCCGGCGCGGATCAGAGCATCCTGCCCTGAACGCCTCATCATCAGGCCATCGCGCTGCCGGGGCGGGCACATAAAACCGTAAAATTGTTAAGGTTTTATGATGGCCCGCATTTAAAACGGTTTGCTACCAGGTGGCTTTAATTCTCACCCAGAAATCCACCGGTCTGGTGTGCCCATAACTGGGCGTAGATCCCGCCCTGTTTCAGCAACTCGTCATGGCTACCCTGTTCTACGATCACACCTTTGTCCATCACGATCAGGCGATCCATCGCTGCGATAGTTGAAAGGCGGTGCGCAATCGCGATCACGGTTTTGTCTTCCATCAGTTGATACAGGCTGTGCTGAATGGCGGCCTCGACTTCGGAGTCGAGCGCCGATGTTGCTTCGTCCAGAATCAGTATTGGTGCATCTTTTAACAGCACCCGGGCGATGGCGATACGTTGGCGTTGACCACCCGAGAGTTTTACCCCGCGCTCACCGACCTGGGCGTCGTAACCACGATTGCCTTCAGGGTCATGGAGGGTCTGAATAAATTCATCTGCTTCTGCTTTGCGGGCGGCGTTCAGAAGTTCCTCTTCGCTTGCATCCGGGCGTCCGTAAAGAATGTTATCGCGTACGCTGCGGTGAAGTAGGGAAGTGTCTTGCGTCACCATACCTATCTGCGCTCTCAGACTCTCTTGAGCGACTTTGCGGATGTCCTGTCCGTCGATACTGATTACACCGCTGTCTATGTCATAGAAGCGCAGGAGCAGATTTACCAGAGTCGATTTCCCGGCCCCTGAACGACCGACCACGCCGATTTTCTCGCCGGGCTTAATGTCGAGGTTAAGGTGCTTAAAGACGGGATGGCGTTCGTCGTCAGCGCCTTCATAAGAAAACGTAACGTCTTTCAGGGTAATGCCGCCCTGGTTTGCGGTCAGAGCAGGCGCATTCTTCTCGTCGGTAATCGTCTGCGGTTTTGACAGGGTAGCCATGCCATCAGCGACGGTGCCGAGATTTTCGAATAACGCGCCCACTTCCCACATAATCCATTGCGCCATGCCGTTAATTCGAAGCGCCAGGCTGATGGCGATGGCAATTGCGCCAACGGTAATAGCACTGTCTGCCCATAGCCAGACTGAGACTGCTGCAATCGTGAACGCGAGCAGATAGTTAATCAGGTTAACGGAAAAGTTCAGTCCGGTTGCCAGACGCATCTGTCGATAAACCGTATCAAGAAAGCCATCCATACTGTCCCGTGCGTAGGCTGTCTCACGATCGGTATGAGAGAAGAGTTTCACCGTCTGAATGTTGGTGTAACTGTCGACGATTCTGCCGGTCATCACACTGCGGGCGTCGGCCTGTTCGGTTGCTACGTTTTTGAGGCGGGGAACAAAATACAACTGAATACCAATGTAGAGCCCGAGCCAGATAAGCATCGGAATCATCAGTCGCCAGTCCGCAGAACCAACCATTGCGACGGCCGAGAAGAAATACACAAGGATGTAGATCAGAACATCAAGCAGCTTCATCACGGTTTCGCGTACCGCAAGAGCCGTCTGCATTACTTTTGTGGCGACCCGGCCCGCGAAGTCGTTCTGATAAAAACTCAGGCTCTGCTTCAGCAGGTAACGGTGGGCCTGCCAGCGGATACGCATAGGATAGTTGCCCAGCAGTGTCTGGTGGACGACGGCGGCATGAAGAAAGACGACCAGGGGCAGCCCGACGAGAACCATGACCGTCATAAAAATAAGTTTGCTGCCTTCTTCCTGGAATAATGTTTCCGGAGTGCGGGTAGACAGCAGGTCGACCAGATCACCCATGAAAGCGAACAACATGACTTCGAGTATGGCCATAAGGGCCGTCAGAACTGACATTGTCAGTAATGAAGGTTCGAGGCCGCGGGTGTAATGACGGCAGAAGGCGTAGAGGCCCTTCGGTGGTTGTTCCGGGTGCTCTGGTGGGAATGGCCGGATGATTTTCTCAAAAAACTTAAGCATGACATGTGACATTATGGGGAACCAAGGCGCACGATAACGGGTCTGTGATGGGAATGTAAGCGAATCAGCCCGCTCTGTGCGGGAGAATGAGTTGCATAGAAAAGACAATCCGGTAGCCTGTGCGTCACAGTTACTTTTTATTATCGTCAGGGTAAGAAAAATTCACTGTACTGTAGGCAGAATAAGTCTATCTTTCGCACCAACTTCAAATAGCCGAGCGACCACCTGAGGAGGTAACGAGCCTGATGCTGACCCAACCAGAAGACTACTACGACGCTGAGACCTTTGCCCGTATCAAACAAGCGGCTGACCAGCACGAAACGCCTGTTCTGATCGTGGATACAAAGACCTTCAGTGATCAGTTGGATCATCTGATGAGCTGTTTCCCGTTCGCAAAAACTTACTACGCTGTGAAAGCGAACCCAGAACGTGAAGTGCTGGAGATTCTGCGTGATCGTGGTTGTAACTTTGACGTGGCGTCACGTTATGAGTTCGACAAAGTGTCGGCGCTGGGCGTGTCTGCTGATCGTTTCAGTTTCGGTAATACCATTAAGAAGATCCGCGACATCAAGTACTTTTACGACAAAGGCGTGCGTCTGTTTGCCAGCGATTCTGAGTCTGATCTGCGCAACATCGCAGAAGCCGCACCGGGCTCGAAAGTGTTTGTGCGTATTCTGACGGAAGGGTCTCAGACCGCTGACTGGCCGCTATCGCGTAAGTTTGGTTGTCATGTGGATATGGCGCTGGAGCTTTGCATTCTGGCACGTGATCTGGGTCTGGTACCTTACGGTATTTCCTTCCATGTGGGATCTCAGCAGCGCGACATCGGTGCGTGGGATTCTGCCATTGCGAAGGTGAAGTGGATCTACGATCGTCTGAAAGAAGAAGAAGGCATTGAGCTGAAGATGGTTAACCTGGGCGGTGGCTTCCCGG
>JAYNJA010000111.1:0-9149 GCA_038109705.1 Thalassolituus sp.
GCTCTTGAGTCGCGACTATCGGTTCTGGCGTAACTTCTGCCTGCTGCTGATTCGGCTGTTCAGGCGGCTTGCTGCGGGGCTGTTCTTGAGATTGATCTTCAGACGGGAGAGCGATGTCAGTACGCTCAGGATCTGTATCGGGCGAGAAACCTCGTGCCAGTTCACCAGCCCGCTCATACGCCTCGCGGATACGCATAAACATATCCGGATCGTCTTCCGGGCCGTGCTCTTTCAGTAGCGCCCTGTATGCCTTTTTTATTGCGCGCTGGTCATGAGTTGGCTCCAGACCCAGCACTTGCCAACAACTAACAGGATCATTCACAAGACCGCTCACAGGACGATCTCAAACTTATTAAGAAATGCTTCAAATTCACGGGCGGCTTTTTCAGCGACACGAGCGTCCTGAGTAGCAAGCGCTTGCTCGAATAACTGTATCTCATCACCAATCGTTCTTCTGACCTGCCCCAGGTGCTCGATAAACAACCGCTCTCCCCGGGCCATCAATGCCTTATTAGCGGCCTGCTCCGCCGGTGGTATCTTCAATTCACTGAGGCGGGCTAATGCTTCAGCTATTTCTTCTTCGCTCAGGCGATTTTCTGAATTCTGAATCACGACCGTTTCGGTGACGCCTGTGGATAACACTTTCGCATTCACCTCAAGCAGCCCGTTAATATCGTAGGTAAAGCGAACCTCAACCGGTTCCTCCCCTGCCCGGGCTTTTGGTACAGATACAGCAAGCTCACCCAGCTTAATGTTCTGTTGCGCCAGTCGGTGTTCGCCCTGATACACGGTAAAGTGAATCGTGTCCTGGTAATCACGCAGGGTCACATAATGTGAGGCTCTGCTAACGGGGATCGTGGTATTACGCTGAATAATGATGCTGTGAACGTCATCCAGGTAACCACCCTGTCCGTCCTCATTTGAGCAGCCAACACCTAGAGAAAACGGCATCACATCCGTGAGTACGACATCACCTAGCGCCTTGTTCTTTTGCTTCAGTGCCGCCTGGATCGCTGCTCCCATAGCAACCACATGATCAGGATTAATATGACATGCAGGAAACCGCCGTAGCACACGGGTCATCAACTGCTGCACCTGTGGCATTCGTGTCGCACCGCCCACCATAAATACATGGCTGATATCCGTGTGTGTCAGATCGGCATCCCGCAGGGCGCGTTCAACCGGTAACGTCAGACGCTTAAGAAGATTTCCCCAAACACTAGCCAACTCTGCCTGATTCACCTGTGCTGTGTACTCGCGTTCGTTCACCGTGAAAGCAAACTCCGCAGACTCCTTCTCAGAGAGTAGCGCTTTCAGCTGATCTACCTGACGATAGATACGCCCGCGCTCCTGCAAGGACAGCACCTGCCAGGAAAGAGCATTCTGCTGGAGGATGTATTCAACCAGCGCCTGAGTAAAATCTTCACCCCCCAGCTCGCTATCACCGGCACTGGCCTGCACTTCGAGCAGATCGTCGAATTTTTCCATTACGGAAACATCGAACGTACCGCCACCCAGATCAACAACGATAAAGTTCATCTCAGAACTGTCTTCACGGACACCGTAAGCAATGGCCGCAGCGGTCGGCTCATTAATCAGACGCTCAACTTTAAGGCCAGCAAGTTTAGCTGCGATACGTGTGGCGTTACGTTGGTTGTCGTTGAAATAAGCAGGAACACTGATAATGGCTTCGGTGACCGGCTCACCAAGAAAGCGTTCAGCATCGGCTTTTAACTGCCGCAGTACCAGAGCAGAGAGCTCTTCAGGAGTGAATTCTTTGCCGTTCAGGGTGATCGTAGAAGAAGTGCCCATCAGACGCTTAAAGCGGGCCGTCGTCGACGTCGGATGACTGACAAGACGTTCTTTTGCGGTGCGCCCAACCAATACAGTCTGGTCATCGGTCACGCTAACCACCGACGGAGTGAGAAACTCACCCAGAGCATTCGGCACCAGACTGACATCATCACCTAGCCACACTGCCGCCAGGCTATTAGTTGTTCCCAGATCTATCCCGATAAACGCCATACTCTTCCCTGATCATCCTAAGCATTGAATATAAACGCCAGTATAAACAGCCCCAGTCCACGATACACCTGATACAAAACACCCCGGCGAGACCGGGGTGCTTTAATTACCAGATAAAGGCGTATTCAAACCGTCAGATCACTCGCCTGATACGGCACCGCCTGTAATTGAAATACCCGACGAGGCTGATCAGCAAAACCGTTCATACGCCAGTGCGAACAACGGATATTATCAACAACGGCGATATCACCCTGCTGCCAGCTAACTAAGCGCGCATGCTTAAAAGTCGCTTTGATTAACTCATCCATCAACTCAACACCGTTCTCAATCGGTTTGCCGTCTTTGCCTTTGAGCGACCAGCCAATCTGCCAGGTATCTGCCATACACTCGCGATCGAGTGGCGTACGTTCTGCGAAGGTCTCACTTGCTGCGTTATAAACAGTATCGCCACGGTAAGCCCATATCTGTGGGCAGAGCATGCCGGTTTCAGGATGACGACAGACCATTGGGATGTTATCGAGCAGCATCTGCATAAACTTATCTTTGCGCTCATAATGCTTGATACGACCAATCGTCAGAATCAAACGCTCGAGCCAATTAAGCTGTTTCACACTGGTGAACTCAAACTGCTGCCAGGCCTGACTCAGGGCATCACGGGTATCAGGCGATAGTGAATTAAATACCAAGCCCATATCCGCGACACCGGTTTCACCCCATTTTTGCGGTGCGGCCTCACAGTACATAAATAAATAACGTGCGCGTTTGTCATACACACCACCTTCGATGTGCGGCCCCTGTACAGAATTATCAATGCGTCCGAGTTGCTGCAGCTGCGAATTGACGTAACTACGGTTGTCGCCGGCACCGAGAATGCCATCAGTAATACGACGAACAAAAGTAATTACCGGACCAGCGACTTTAAGTTTATTAAATACATTCCATGGTTTTACGGTCAGGCGATTTTCCAAAAAATCCTGAAAGGCTTCAGCGTCTTTCAGATCAAAACCACGCAAAACAACATAGCCAAGATCCTGAGTTTTTTTCAGCACTATGTTTTTCCAGAGCGAGGAGTCTGCGGGCAGATCTTCGGGAGTAATGATGTGCTCGCCGCCAACGAGGCGCGCTGCTGTTGTTAAAGGTGTTTCATTCTGATGTTGCGGGCGTGCAGCTATAGGCTGTTCAGTATCCATAACCAGTTCCTTCTGAAGTTTTTATAATGGTGAAAGAAGAATAAGTCGCAGGGCTGCACGTCTGAACATTCCGAACCTGGCTCTAAGTCAGAGTCTGCATATTCGCGTCAGCACGACGGGACGACAACTTGTCCGTGAGGATCCATCCTGCGCAGATTAGTACCACCAACTGATCTCAACTCAAAATTAGTGGCCCGCCAAGCCCAGTTTTTTACTCTTATCAGCACGCTATTCGAGCCAATCACTTCATTCGGGCCTGTCATACCTAGGCAGGTTAAAAGCGACTGTTATGATCAGCGAAGCAAATATTGGAATGGAATCTGGCAGGAACGGCATGGAAGTAAAGAAGGCAGTACGGAAAGAAAAAGATCACATCGCCCAATTATTTGATGTGCGTCGTGAACGTTTTGGTATCCCGGACGATATTTACTGGGGCTGGTTAAACCCGACCGATCAGAGCATCGACTGGAAGACCTGGCGTCATGCTGACGCCGACGGCATCGGTGGCTTTGCTAATATCCTGCGCCCAATGGGCTTTCCCTGCGATCCTCTTCCACAATGCAATGACGCTCGTGAACCTGGCTGGCTTGAGATCATTCGGGCGTCGAAGGCATACCCTCGTCCCAAAGCCCCGAAAAAGGTGAACTGGAAACAGACCTACGCCGTCTCAGACAATGACAAGCGTATGCCTGAAGTCTCGGTACTTACTGGCGCACAGACCAAAGCACTCAATCTGAAAGCCTATACCGAAGGTGTCAGCCCAGGGCACATCGTGTTTTCCGCAATGAGCCGTGTGATTGCACGCACCCTGATTGAAGGTAATGAGCCCTTCTACTGGTTCTTCGCGGTGAATATCCGCGGCGCTACCGGCATAAGCAATGAACAGTTTAATCAGGCCTCCGGCATCAATATGCTGATATCGCCTGACTCAGATGCCAGCCATTGGCGTCAACAAATGCGGCTGAACCTCAAGGCCAAAACGCATTGGGCCACCTGGAAACTGGCCAATATCGGCAAGTACATCGGCGACAAAGGCCTGGAACTCGTCTATCGCCTTACCAGTGGAAGTGCCTACTTTGCCGGCAGCTGCTCCAACCTTGGCAACTGGCCCTTAGAAGACGCCCGCAATCCAGAGATTACCGACCCTCACCTGCTCTGCGCCGTTGGCCCCGGCAGCCCAAACTACCCGGTAAATAGCTCAATGATCGGCTGGAACGGTGAAACTACTCTGACGTTGAAGCTTCATCCATATATCTGCCCAGATCAGGCACTGGTGCGAAAGCTATGTGATGAGTGGAAGGAAGAAGTGTTGAAGCAGCTGCCTGAGGCGGGCTCCGTCGTACAGGGCAGGCCTGAGAAAGCTCTGGTCTGAAAACGCAGCGATATACCGAAACAAATGAAGAGCCAAACAAAAAAACGGGAGCCGAAGCTCCCGTTTTTTATGGCTCCCCGCTTTCGCGGGGATAATGCTATAGCATCACTTGTCGCTGAACGCTTCGCTCAGTTTCGCTTCCATATCTTCTGCAGATACAGTCAGCGTTTCTGGCATTGCCTTCATGCGATCGTCTTCGCGGCTCTGACGCTTGCGCTTACGCTCAGCGTGGTAAGCCAGACCGGTACCCGCAGGGATCAGTCGACCTACAACCACGTTCTCTTTCAGACCGCGCAGGGTATCCACTTTACCGGTTACTGCACCTTCGGTGAGTACACGAGTGGTTTCCTGGAACGATGCCGCAGAGATGAACGACTCAGTTGCCAGAGAGGCTTTGGTGATACCCAGCAGTACACGTTCGCCTTTCGCAACGATTTTGTTCGCTGCATCCAGGTTTTCGTTTTCCTGCAGGAAGTTGGTGTATTCCACCTGATCTCCCGGGATGAAGGTGCTGTCGCCATTTTCGGTGATCAGTACCTTACGCAGCATCTGACGCACAATAACTTCGATGTGCTTATCGTCGATGCCTACCCCCTGCAGACGGTAAACTTCCTGAACCTCGTTGGTGATATACATCGCCAGATCGCCAACGCCTTTCAGACGCAGGATATCGTGTGGGTTCAGTGGGCCGTCAGAGATGATCTCACCACGCTCAACGTTTTCACCTTCGAACACGTTCAGGTGACGCCACTTAGGAATCAGCTCTTCGTATTGTTCACCACCGTCATTCGGGGTAATCACGATGCGCTTCTTACCTTTGGTTTCTTTACCGAAGCTCACAACACCAGAGATTTCTGCGAGGATCGCAGGCTCTTTTGGCTTACGCGCTTCAAACAGGTCAGCAACGCGTGGCAGACCACCGGTAATATCTTTGTTACCAGACGTTTCCTGAGGGATACGTGCGATAACGTCACCGATAGTTACCTCTGCGCCGTTCTCCTGAGATACCAGAGCGTTCGCAGGCAGCAGGTACTGCGCCGGCGCGTTGGTGCCTGGCAGGTGTACGTCGTTACCCTTAGCATCGACCAGTTTCACCATTGGACGGATATCTTTACCGGCCGCTGGACGATCTTTAGGATCGATCACTTCGATGCTGGACAGGCCTGTCAGTTCGTCGGTCGTACGGTTGATGGTAATACCTTCTTCCATACCTACGAATTCGATCTTACCAGCCACTTCCGTCACGATTGGGTGCGTGTGAGGGTCCCATGTAGCAACCTTCTGACCGGCTTCTACCTGCTCACCATCAACAACGCTGATGACCGCACCGTAAGGCAGCTTGTACAGTTCACGCTCGCGACCGTGCTCGTCAGCCAGGGCAATAGCACCAGAACGGGACACTGCAACCAGGTTGCCGTTATCACGGGTAACGGTCTTCATGTTGTGAAGACGCACTTTACCGGCGTTCTTAACCTGGACGCTGTCGGCAGCAGAAGAACGGGATGCCGCACCACCAATGTGGAACGTACGCATCGTCAGCTGTGTACCTGGCTCACCGATGGACTGTGCAGCGATAACACCGACTGCTTCACCCACGTTCACCTGGTGACCGCGACCGAGGTCACGACCGTAACAGCTTGAACAGATACCGATACGGCTGTCACACGTGATCGCAGAGCGTACGCGGATTTCGTCGATACCTTCTGCTTCGATCTTGTGTACCCAGGCTTCGTCGATCAGAGTACCTGCTGGTACTACTACGTCGCCTACTGAACCTGGCTTGTATACATCAGTCGCGACAACACGACCCAGAATACGGTCACCCAGCGCTACAACCACGTCGCCGCCTTCAATCAGCGGAGTCATGATCAGGCCTTCTTCAGTGCCACAGTCATGTTCAGTAACAACCAGATCCTGCGCTACGTCTACCAGACGACGGGTCAGGTAACCGGAGTTCGCAGTTTTCAGTGCCGTATCCGCCAGACCTTTACGAGCACCGTGGGTCGAGGTGAAGTACTGGAGTACGTTCAGACCTTCACGGAAGTTCGCAACAATCGGCGTTTCGATGATCGAGCCGTCTGGCTTGGCCATCAGACCACGCATACCAGCAAGCTGACGGATCTGAGCCGGGCTACCACGAGCACCGGAGTCGGCCATCATGTATACAGAGTTGAAAGATTCCTGTTCAACTTCGTTGCCTTCACGGTCAACGACAGGTTCTTTACTCAGGTTCTCCATCATCGCCTTCGCTACCAGTTCGTTAGCGCGGGACCAGATGTCGATTACCTTGTTGTATTTTTCACCGTGCGTCACGAGACCGGACGCAAACTGGCTTTCAATCTCTTTTACTTCAGCGTCAGCGTTTTCGATGATCGCGGCTTTTTCATCCGGAATCACGAAGTCGTTCACACCGATCGACGAACCAGAACGGGTTGCGTACTGGAAGCCGGTGTACATCACCTGGTCAGCAAAGATAACGGTATCTTTCAGACCGACACGGCGATATGCGGTGTTGATCAGGTTAGAGATCGCTTTCTTCTTCATCGGCTGGTTAACCAGATCGAAAGACAGACCTGCTGGTACGATGCGGAACAGCAACGCACGGCCGATGGTAGTGTCTACCAGGCGGGTCTGAGTTTCACGGTTACCATGCAGGTCAATGCTGGTCTCGGTGATACGTACTTTAACTTTGGCCTGCAGGTGTGCGTTACCGCTGTTATAAGCACGGCTTACTTCGTCGAGGTCCGCAAATACCATACCTTCGCCCAGTGCGTTTACACGCTCACGGGTCATCCAGTACAGACCGAGTACTACGTCCTGAGAAGGTACGATGATTGGCTCACCGTTCGCAGGAGACAGTACGTTGTTGGTTGCCATCATCAGGGCACGCGCTTCCAGCTGGGCTTCCAGAGTCAGCGGTACGTGTACCGCCATCTGGTCACCGTCGAAGTCAGCGTTATAGGCCGCACACACCAGTGGGTGCAGTTGGATCGCTTTACCTTCGATCAGCTGTGGTTCGAACGCCTGAATACCGAGACGGTGCAGGGTTGGTGCACGGTTCAGCATCACTGGGTGCTCGCGGATCACTTCCGCAAGGATGTCCCATACTTCAGGAGTTTCACGCTCTACCATCTTCTTCGCAGCTTTGATGGTAGTGGCCAGGCCACGGTGTTCCAGTTTGGAGAAGATGAATGGCTTGAACAGTTCGAGAGCCATCTTCTTCGGCAGACCACACTCGTGCAGGCGCAGCTGTGGACCTACGGTAATTACCGAACGACCAGAGTAGTCAACACGCTTACCGAGCAGGTTCTGACGGAAACGACCCTGCTTACCTTTAATCATGTCTGCCAGAGACTTCAGCGGACGCTTGTTAGAGCCGGTGATAGCTCGGCCACGACGACCGTTATCCAGCAGCGCGTCTACAGCTTCCTGCAGCATACGCTTTTCATTGCGCACGATGATGTCTGGCGCGCTCAGCTCGAGCAGGCGCTTCAGACGGTTGTTACGGTTGATCACACGACGGTACAGATCGTTCAGGTCGGAAGTCGCGAAACGGCCGCCGTCCAGAGGTACCAGTGGACGCAGATCAGGTGGCAGTACCGGCAGTACTTCCATGATCATCCACTGAGGATCGTTACCTGAGTTGTGGAAAGCCTCAAGGATCTTCAGACGCTTAGACAGCTTCTTGATCTTGGTTTCAGAAGTGGTGCCCGGAATGTCTTCACGCCGACGGTTCACTTCTTCTTCCAGATCGATCTGGCCAAGCAGGGTCTGAATCGCTTCCGCACCCATTTTCGCGTCGAATTCGTCGCCGAATTCTTCGATCGCTTCGTAGTACTGTTCGTCGGACAGCAGCTGACCAACGTCGAGCGTGGTCATCCCAGGCTCGGTCACTACGAATGACTCGTAGTAGAGAATACGTTCAATATCACGCAGCGTCATATCCAGCATCAGACCGATACGGGACGGCAGTGATTTCAGGAACCAGATGTGTGCCACTGGAGAAGCCAGTTCGATGTGACCCATACGCTCACGACGAACTTTAGCCTGAGTCACCTCAACGCCACACTTCTCACAGATCACACCACGGTGCTTGAGACGCTTGTACTTACCGCACAGACATTCGTAGTCCTTGATAGGACCAAAGATGCGCGCACAGAACAGACCGTCACGTTCAGGCTTGAACGTGCGGTAGTTGATGGTCTCTGGCTTTTTAACTTCACCAAAAGACCATGAACGGATCATTGCTGGAGAGGCGAGGCCGATGCGGATCGCATCGAACTCATCAGCGTTGTTCTGGTTACGCAGAAAATTGACTAAGTCTTTCATAGTACTCTAGCTCCGCTCCGCTTATTCGTTTTCCAGTTCGATGTCGATACCCAGTGAGCGGATCTCTTTAACGAGTACGTTAAAGGATTCCGGCATACCGGCTTCCATGCGGTGGTCGCCATCAACGATGTTTTTATACATCTTGGTACGACCGGCCACGTCATCCGACTTAACAGTGAGCATTTCCTGCAGGGTGTAGGCGGCGCCGTAAGCTTCCAGCGCCCACACTTCCA
>JAYNJA010000112.1:0-7338 GCA_038109705.1 Thalassolituus sp.
GGGTATTCAGCAGCCACCGATTGCACTAACGCTACCTGCTGGCGCAGAGTGCCTGCTGAAACACAGGCAAGTGTATTTTCGCCGGGTGCAATACTGGATTCATCACCGTGATCATCGGCAAATCTGCGCACGCGGTCCGTGCCACCAAACAAGGCCTGCCGGGACATATCTAACCCGGGCACGATATATCCACCACGATGTTGATTACCGGCATCGAGCAGATCGATGGTTAACGCGGTTCCGGCATCGACCACCAGCAAACGGCCGTCGTTCTGCAGGCGAGCACCAAGCATTGCCAGCCAACGATCCACGCCTAAGCGTTCAGGCTGCGGATAGCAATGGATAAAGGCATCATATTCCCGCATCGGAGTCGCCAGCCACTGCAGTCGTTCGCCGTAAAGCTGCTGCAGTAATTTCTGCAGCTCCGCATTGGTGCTGACACTGGAAACAAGTACGCCTTTTACATCTTGTGGCCATGAAAAGTGCGCTGCATTGTCTTTCAGCAAAGCGCTCTCTTTAACGATCCCACCAGCCTCGCGCAATTGCCACTTAATACGGGTGTTACCGATATCAACTAACAGGACGGACACTGAGTTCTCCTGCCGTAATCACTTCCATACCACGGGAGGTACGCAGCATAAGCTCGCCCTTACGGTTAACACCGCTGACCACTCCAGTAATACTTTGCGACGGCGAACTGACCGTCACTTCCTGACCATGATAGATATCGCGCTCTGACCAGTATTGTTGCATTGGCGCAAAGCCTTCTTTCTGGAACTCGTCGACACAGTTCAGTAACTCATCCAACAAGACAGCAGCAACATCATTGCGAGACAAATCTGGCTTTAACGAACGCAGATCCACCCATGGCTGATCAATGTCTCGGGCTTCATCCTTGCTCATCGACAGGTTCATACCGATACCAATGACCACCTGGCAATGACTGTTATATTCACCCGTCACTTCCAGCAGAATACCGGCCAGTTTACGACCGTCCGCATAGATATCATTCGGCCATTTAAGACCCACACCCTGAATGCCAAGCCGAACCAACGCACGCTCAACGGCGACCCCAACAGTCAGACTGAGACCTTCAAGGGCAGACATGCCACCCGAAAAGGAGACCAACAGTGACATATAGAGGTTGCGTCCAAACGGACTGACCCACTGACGCCCACGACGCCCCCGGCCCGAGCTCTGCTTTTCTGCAAAGACAGCATAACGCTTGCCCATATGATCTGAAGCGCGGTCAAACAGGTAGGTATTGGTGGAATCTACGTCTAACAGCAACTCAAGAAGATCCAAGCGTTGTGATAAGCCAGCGCGAATCCGCCCTTCATCGAGGAGCTCAATCGGATCATGCAGGCGGTAACCTTTACCTTTAACGGAAGAAAAAGGAATTTCCAGCTCATCCAGCTTTTTCAGCTGCTTCCAGACGGCAGCACGGCTGACGCCCATGGCTTCGCCAAGCTCTTCGCCAGAATGAAATTGACCATCAGCCAGATAAGTCAGTAATTGTTTGAGCATATAGCCTCTCCCTCGTGTAAGGTGACTATATCAGACACATAATTCGACTGACTAACTAACAAGATCTGACAACGCTCCCAGAAAGGAAACTACGCTTACAGAAAGATTGGAGAACAGTATGCCTCGTTGGCTGAGCCTTGTACTTTTTCTGTCGGTCTGTTGTCCCTGCGTTTTTGCGCAGGAGAGTACCCTCTACATACAACCACCGCGCTCTGCTACCGACGCAACGCAGGTGTACTATCACGATCTGCTGCAGCGCATGTTGCCAGCGGATATGCACATAAAAACCATCCCGCGCGCAGTCACTCAGGAACGCAGTCTGCAGCTGCTTAACAGCAATGGGCTGACTATTGCCTGGGCAGGCACTAACTCCCGCCGCGAAAGCAACTTTATTCCTATCCGGGTACCTTTGTTTTCTGGTCTGCTGGGGGTGCGCATGGCGGTCATCCGCAGCGACGATAAAGACAAGTTTGATGCCATCAGTTCTTCTGAGCAGCTGAAACAGCTTGTAGCCTGTCAGGGTGATCAATGGCCAGATTCAGATATTCTCGAGGCGAACGGTTATACCGTCGAACGGGTCACCAAGTTTGATCTTATGTACCGGATGTTGAAAGCCGGACGCTGCGACTATTTCCCGAGATCCATCACTGAAATATATGGCGAGCTCAAAAACCGTAAAGACCCGGCGTTCATGGCCTACGAGAGCATTCTACTGTCGTATCCATTCCCCATGTATTTTTTTACGGGCAGAGACCATCGTGCATTGGCTTATCTTTTAGAAGAACGCCTGCGTGCGTTTGCTTTATCCGGTGAACTGAAGAAATACATGACGACCCACACAGCCACCAGCCCGGCATTCCCGCTCTCACGCTTCAAAGACGCCAGGGTGTTTTATCTGGTGAATCCGGATCTACCCCCTGCCACTCCAGTGAGCGACAAGGGGCTATGGCTGATGCCGCCGTCAGAACCGGGCAGCGAAAGAGATAGCAGCACCCCGGCCCTCGGCTGGGACTGAATCTTTTACGTAAGACGTATGGTAACGCACGACCTCATCGAGAAGGTTGGTGCCTTCAACACTCAAGCGGTATTCGGCAGAAGTTGCGATCCAGGTGTAGCCTGCGTTCACAGACAGAAGGTTAAAGCCTGGCGTAGCGGTTTCGTTCAAATCCTCTGTAGAAGTAGCATCTGAGTAAGTCGCAAGACGATCCTGCTCAAAGTAATGCATCAGGCGCACACCACCATTCCAGGCGTAATCGCTGTAGGCAAACTCAATACCGCTTCGATCCGCCGGCATACGTGGCAAATAGCCACCTTCATCCAGCTCACCACGCACGGTATCTGCCAGCAGATTCAGACTCCAGCGACTGGAAAGATCGACGCCAGCTTCGAGTTCCGCACCCTGAATCGTCGCGTCCGCCTGTTGATAAGCGTACAACGGTAAGCCATCGACCTCGGTTACCACGCCGCCGGAAACAACTGCCGATGAATAAATGTAATCACTGATCTGATTACGGAACACCGACAGGTTCAGACGCCAGCTGCCACTCACAAACTGCGCCCCCAGCTCTGCGTTTAAGGCACGCTCACTGTTCAGATCCGCGTTGCCTGTTTCATAGCTGAACGTCGACTCATGTGGGCCACATGAGAACAACTCCTGAGCAGATGGTGCACGGGCCGCCGATGTCAACGAGCTGGTTACTTTCCAGCTGTCTGTCAGTGCATAGGCAATGCCAGCCGACAGGCTTGTATCTGCGGAAGAGCGGGCTTTGTAGTCATCCGCTGTAAGCCCGCATTCTGCTGCAATCTCGTCCGGAGTTTCCGGATCATGTTGCAGGTAGTCATAGCGAGCACCAATATTTACCGTCAGATCGTCAAAACGATTTTCGCCCAACCAGAAGATACCGGCCTTGGTTGTGTCTGTGGTTGGCATCAGGGCCTCGCCGCCCAAGGCGCTGAAGGTTTCAGTGCCCGCATCAATTCCGGCGACCTGGGTCGTCCCTCCCCCTATAAACGCCCCTGTAGACAAAACGAGTTCAGAGCGCAGATCCAGAGCTTCGCGAGAGAAACGGGTCAGGCCATGCTCACCGTCTCCATGCCCTTCTTCATGCTGGTAATCGGTATAGGCGATGTCGGTCTGCCATGATTCTGCACCAGAGAAAGGATCATAAGCGGTATGACGCAGCGCGATGCGTGTGCGTTCGAGATCTACACGAGCGGCTTCTTCCTCGTGCTCTTCTTCAGCTAAAGGATCTGCTAAAGGATCAGCCTCTTCTTCATGTTCATCCTCATGGTCATGCCCCGGCAAACCAAACTTCGACGCCAAGTAACCTACGTTTACCGAGGTCTCGCTGCTGTCACCAAAGTAAGTGACTCCCGCCGATGCCTGACGCTGAAACTCGATATCCGAGTTGGTTAAGAAATCACGTTCTGCTTCGTGATGCTCTTCTTCAGTTTCTTCTTCATCATGCTCAGCATCATGCACGGCAGACGGAATACGATACTCCTCAGTACGACGCTCACTGCCATTGATGTGCCAGGCCCAACGATCACCACGAGACTGATGGCCAGCGGTTACCTGACGCCCGGTATCAGCCGTGCTGTAAGACAGCCCGACATGAGTTTCATCACTGTTCTGCTCCAGCGGGGCAGACACAACATTCACCACGCCACCCAACGCACCGCTGCCATACAGCAAAGTCGCAGGCCCGCGCAGCACTTCAATCTGCTGTGCGGTATCGCTTTCTACCGCCACCGCGTGGTCCGGGCTTACCGAAGATGCATCCGCCGCTTCCAGACCATCCTGTAATACTTTAATCCGCGCACCGCCCATACCACGGATCACCGGACGACCTACCGCAGCACCAAAACCTGAATTCTGAATCCCCGGCTGCTGCGAAAGCGTATCGCCCAGCGAGGCGCGACGTTCGCGCTCAAGATCTTCGCCACTGAGAAGCGTCACAGGCTGTTGTGCCTGAGTTGCCGTACCGTCACCTGGCAGTGCAGTCACAGTAACCGTCTCGAGATTGATTGCCTGATTCGCTGAATCAGTGGCCACGTCATTTGCCTGTGCAGAAACCGCAGCCATCGTAGATACGGCAACTGCCAGCGCAGCCACCTGAAACTTAATCGTGTTCATAATGTGTCCTGAAAATTTAAGAAATAGAAAAACAGATCAGGACAGAACGGGCGGGCCTCTCGATAAAGGCGCAGGTGCAGGCTGACTGAAGACATCAGCAAAGCGAGAAAAATTGGCTATAACACCCTGAGGAATATCAGGCTGAGTAAAGCCAGAAGATGCTACCGCACCGTGCCCTGCAGGCGACGCGACACAGAACTCACAATCCACCGCACCATCTTCGTGGGCGACCACATCATGGAAAGGTGGACCAATTTGCAGAGCTAGCAGTATCAGTAAAAACCAGAGCGAACGCACTGGGCGCAACTCCGTCTGGAAAGTACTGATCATAGAGGTATCCGAAAGCGATGTTATAAGATTACATTATTGTGCCAGCAGCGAGCATTTCAGTAAATACTCATCGCACGCTATATCTCAATGCTTGAATCAGCGCTTTATGTCTTTCAGATGAATATTGAAGTGGTTTTCGATTGCACGATGCACTTCTTTTACCGTCGGCTCATGTTCAGTATGAACCAGTACTAACAGTGACTGGGCATGGACATGATGATCACCGTCAGGGTGAGTGATCACTTCGCCATCGCGAGTGATATAAGCCAGAGGCGTACCCACATTCGCCTGCACAATCGAATTCACAATATCCGCCCAGCGCTCGCCTTCCAGCCATACCGGATAGCGCACCGTATGATCGTTGGCGTGGGTGAACATATCCTCAATAACCACCTCAGATCCCGGCGCAACCATGGCACGAACCACCAGCTCAGGGTACGAACGGATCGGCCGGATAACAGAGCGGATATTCATCGAGTGGATGCGCTCGCGGTTATTATCATCCACGATTTCGACGATAGAGCGCGAAGCCAATGAGTGTTCCCACAAACGGTGTGATACATCAAAGGTATAGCTGTCACTGTCTGAGGAGTATTCATCGCGGGCAAGCACAACAATATGAGAAGCGCGATCGGCGTTCGCGCGCATCAGATCTTCAGGACGACTGGCCAGGCCGGTAACGTGCACAATGCCGAGTGCCCGTAACGACTCAGGCAGACCATCCTGAAAATCCTCATTCAGCAACATGATCGGAGTTTCCGCGAACGGGCCACTCTCACGCAGCTGCGTAATCATACGGATAAAGTAATCTTCCCGGTTGTACTTCGGGGTATTGATGATGAGGATATGATCGGTCATGTTCCAGTCCCAGTGTCCGCTTCTGATACGCTCCCGGCGTGCAATCCGGTAATCGACATAATCACTGATCAACAGTGTCATTAAGGTAATGCCAATCAGAAAGATCAGCACAATCGTACTTACCTGGCCGGCCACGGTACTGGCAGACAGATCACCATAACCTACCGTAGTAAGAGTCGTCAGCGTCAGCCACCAGGCCTGCCACAGGGTCATATCTTCAAAGACCCACATAGCCAGAACGTGCAGCCCTATAAGACCTGTAAGCAGCATCGCCGTTTTGCGAACGCTGCGCATGATGTTGCGGTCAGTCATATAGACCGCATGTCGGGTGCGTTTCTGGTGGCGCACAAAGCGCGTCAGCTTATTCATAGGCGCATCATAGCCTGTGCGCTGCTGCAGGGCGAACCCACAACACGGAATATTTCCGGGGTTTCGGTTACACTCAGTGAAAAATGATTAACCAATTTACAGGACACCCCATGAGCTACCACATCTATGGCATCGGCAACGCGCTGGTTGATAAAGAATTTGAAGTCGACGACGCATTCTTCAGCGACGCAGGCATCGAAAAAGGCATGATGACACTGATCGATGAAGATCAGCTCTCCTCCATGCTGACGATTCTGACCGACCGTTATGGCCTGAAGAAGCGTGCCTGCGGTGGTAGCGCAGCGAACACCATTATCGGTGCCAGCTACTTTGGTGCGAAAACCTTTTACACCTGTAACGTCGCCGACGATGAAGCCGGTGATTTTTACATCTCTGACCTGAATGCCGCCGGTGTCGACACCAACATGGGCGACAACCGTGATCCGGGCGTAACCGGTAAATGCCTGGTCATGGTCACCCCAGATGCAGAACGCACCATGAACACCTACCTGGGCATCACCAGCGAACTGCACGCTGAGCACATTAAAGAAGAAGCACTGAAAGCATCCGAATACGCCTACATTGAAGGCTATCTGGTAACGTCAGAGCCAAGCCGCGCGGCAGCCGTTCAGGTACGTGAGCTGGCACGCAAACACGGCGTTAAAATCGCCATGACCTTCTCTGACCCAGCCATGGTTCAGTTCTTTAAAGACGGTTTAGAAGAAATGATCGGCGACGGCGTCGATCTGCTGTTCTGCAACGAACAGGAAGCCAAACTCTTTGCAGGCACAGAAGACCTGAACGAAGCCATGGAAGCCATCAAGAAAGTCGCCAAAACCTTCGCGATTACCTTGGGTAGCGATGGCGCAGTGGCATGGGACGGCAACAACCTGCATCAGATTGCACCAAACGTCGTTGCCGCCCTCGACAGCAACGGAGCTGGCGACATGTTCGCCGGAGCATTCCTGTATGCCATTACCCACGGCCATGACTTTGCCGCTGCCGGTCGCCTGGCCAGTGCCGCCTCAGCAAAAGTCGTCAGCCAGTTTGGCCCGCGCCTTAACGCTGAACAGCACGCGCCGCTGAAAGAAGTACTGTAATACCCGCGGACAATACAA
>JAYNJA010000112.1:7438-9137 GCA_038109705.1 Thalassolituus sp.
AAAAAAGCGACTGAAGCACCGCCTCAGTCGCTTTTTTTATGCCAGTTATCCCCCGGTCAGCAAACAGTGTTTTCGCACTGAACAGAATCCGCACAGATTAAAAACACCCCGGTACTTATGCGGCCTACAGCCGTTTGCCCGCAAACTTTCCCCAAAGTTATCCACAGATACTGTGGAATATTCACAACCCAGATTTGATCAAAAGGTAAACAGAAAGATACAAAAAACCTATATTTTTCATAATGTTAGGCTTAATTCTTGACAATACGCCAAAATATCAACGTCCGATGACGACACGAGGGGAGAAAAAAGGTTTGACTTATCCACAAAACCGATGAGAAGCGCCTGAAGTAAGTTCACACTCACGTTCCAGCATGCGTGCCTTCAGGTCTGTGCCCCAACGATAACCGCCAAGGGTGCCGTCAGAACGCACAACACGATGGCAAGGAATCAGCATCGCGATCTTATTCGTACCACAGGCATTGGCAACAGCACGTACCGCCTCAGGCTGACCGATACCCTCGGCTACTTCAGCGTAAGTGCGGGTCTCGCCCACAGGAATGGTCTGCAAATAACGCCACACCCGGCACTGAAACTCAGTACCCAGCATATGCAAAGGGGTTTTCGGCGAGCGCCGGGGGGATTCGAGCGACTGCAGAACATCGCTCAGTACATGGGCAGCCTCTTTCTCAGAGGTCAGCGTAATATTAGGAAACATCACCAGAAACTCTTCCAGCAACTCGGCACGGCTACCACCCAGCAAGAGCGCGAACAACTCATCATCATGCACAGCGACACCCACGACGCCGTATGAAGAAAGGCCGAATGCAACGTTCAGAGCTGGGATATGTTTACCTGGCATACTCTTCACCTGGAGGAGGAATTTTTAGTTCTTAATATTTTCTTAACGATAGCAGGATAGTGCCTGCAAGTACGGAACAGACACTCAAAACAGAGGTTTGTCAGGTTTGGATTTAACCTGACAAATCGCAGGGAAAGCAGGCTACGACAACCCGCTGGTCAGGCATGATCAGCCCTGAGATCATCAGCCTTGAATAGTATACCGAATCACCTCAACGACCTGAGCCGGCGTCGTCGCCCAACCCATCGCAGACGCATCCACCTCTTTCAGAGGGTGCACAATATCTTCACCATGCAGCGTCACATACGGCTTGCCCAGCGCCGCGCAGAAGCCCGCATCAAACGCCGCATTCCACTGCTTATACTTATCACCGAAACGGATCACCGCCATATCGCACTTTTCGATAAGGGTCTTAATACGGATCGCATTAACCTTCGCCGACTTATGATCGCGCCAGAACCCCTCGCAATCCGGCCCCAGCACATCACCCGCCGCATCGCTTGAATCGTGATCGGTGTTCGCAGACGAAAACGTCACCGGCAGATCCAACGCCTTACAACCCTCGATAATCTGCTCGCGCCAGTCAGTATGAATCTCACCTGACAGATAAATATTCCAGTTCATAAAACCTCCTGAAGAATATGGAGCAGGTATTATGCCTGACTCAGCACACGATACGAGGGGCGGTGACATAAGAGCCCACCACCAGACACCAACCCATAAACAAACAAACTGTGTAGAGCGGTTCGAAAAAACCATATACAATGCAGGCACTTACGAAAACAGCTTAACGCTGCACCGTAAACCGCCCGTAGCTCAGCTGGATAGAGCGCTGCC
>JAYNJA010000113.1:0-9093 GCA_038109705.1 Thalassolituus sp.
GATCAAGCGAGTGACGACTCATGACTTCTCGGTTCGTTGAAATATTTTAATCCGGGCAATTGCTGGCCCCGGACATTGTTGCTATATTCCGGCGTGATCGGGTTTTTGATCAAACACTAGCAGCGTCTCCTCGCTAAAAACATGGAGGATGTCGCTCCCCGATCAGGCCGGAAAAGCGGCCAAGTATAAAGGAAGAAGCGAGTTCTAAAAACTCTTCCTCAGAATTGATTCGGCGGAATGAGTCCGCCCGGTGAGATAAACCGCGCAGCTACCTGCAGGCAATCTCGCATTATCAAATTATGGACAGTGTCGGTACACCGTAGAACGTACCCATGCCCTCAGACACGCGATATGTAAGACGGCGTCGGAGAGGCAGAGCACCCATAAATATTTTGGTAATAACCGGCCTGAAGGCCGTGATGAACACTGCGAAAGTGATAACCAGAATTCTCCCGTTGGCGCCAGATAGCGCTACGGATTCGTTTAAGACGATTATCCTTCGCTGCTGTACAGACACAGCAGACAGGCCTGCGTTGCCAGGCAGGTACGTTGCCCCAAAGAGTAAAACGTACCAGCATGAAAAGAATGCTTATCAACGCAACTCAAACCGAAGAGTTGCGTGTTGCCCTTGTAGACGGCCAGAAGCTGTATGACCTCGACATTGAGTCCGGCGGTCGCGAACAGAAAAAGTCAAACATCTACAAAGGCAGAATCACCCGCATCGAGCCAAGCCTTGAAGCGGCTTTTGTCGACTTCGGCGCCGAGCGTCACGGCTTCCTCCCTCTTAAGGAAATTTCCCGCGAGTACTTCTGTAAAGATCCAGGCCCAGGCCGTATCAACATCAAAGAAGTTCTCAAGGAAGGTCAGGAAGTCATTGTTCAGGTCGACAAAGAAGAGCGCGGCAACAAAGGCGCTGCATTGACCACTCAGGTTAGCCTGGCCGGACGCTATCTGGTCGTAATGCCAAATAACGCACGCGCAGGCGGCATCTCTCGCCGCATCGAAGGCGACGACCGCACTCAGCTCCGTGAAGCTATGAAAGGCGTGACCGTGCCGGATAAAATGGGCGTTATCGTACGTACCGCTGGCATCGGACGCGCAAGCGAAGAACTGCAGGCCGACCTGGATTACCTCGTCCATCTCTGGGACGCGATTTCACGGGCTTCCGACGAGCGTAGCGCGCCTGCTCTTCTACTGCAGGAAAGCAACGTCATCATCCGCGCAATCCGCGACTACCTGCGCAGCGATATCGGTGAAGTTCTTATCGATACCGATGCAGCCTACAACGAAGCTCTGGCTTTTGTTCAGCAGGTAATGCCCCAGTACCAGAACAAGTTTAAGCGTTACGACGACCAGGTGCCGTTGTTTAACCGCTACCAGATTGAAAGCCAGATTGAGAGTGCCTTCCAGCGCGAAGTAAAACTTCCTTCCGGCGGTTCAATCGTTATCGACCCTACCGAAGCATTGGTATCTATCGACATCAACTCGGCCCGCGCCACTAAGGGTTCCGATATTGAAGAAACTGCACTGAACACCAACCTGGAAGCTGCCGACGAAATCGCCCGCCAGCTGCGCCTGCGCGACATGGGTGGTCTGGTAGTTATCGATTTCATCGACATGATGGCAAATAAAAACCAGCGTGAAGTTGAAAATCGCTTGAAGCGCGCTTTGGAAATCGACCGCGCCCGCGTACAGGTTGGCCGCATCTCACGCTTCGGTTTAATGGAGATGTCCCGTCAGCGCTTGCGTCCATCACTTGACGAAACGTCTGCACACGTTTGTCCGCGCTGCAGTGGTACCGGCGTTGTCCGCGACACCAAGTCAGCCAGCCTGTCGATTCTGCGCCTGATCGAAGAAGAGGCTGCAAAAGACAATACTGCACAGGTGCGCGCAATTGTTCCGGTGTCGGTAGCATCTTTCCTGCTGAACGAGAAGCGCAGCCTTATCGCCGCTATCGAGCAGCGTCACAAGTGTGTCGTAATCGTGCTGCCAAATCCAAATATGGAAACGCCACATTACGAAGTACAACGCCTGCGCCCTGACGACAGCATGATCGGAGAAGTAAGCTTCGAACATCGCTTCGACGAGGAAGAGCCAGAGCACTTGTCTGAAGCTCTCCATGCCGAGCCAGTTCGCCAACAGGAAGCTGCTGTAAGCACGGTAACTCGCCCTGCTATGCCAGTTATCCAACAAGTAACACCACAGGCGGAAGCAACACCTGCGACAGCTGGTAATACTGGACTCTGGGGCCGTATCGGCCAGGCAATTTCCGCTCTGTTCGACACTGCAAAAGAAGAGACTGCGACTCCGACTGCGCCAGAGATCAGAACTAAGCCAGTTGAGAAAGGTGCATCTGCCAGAAAAACAACCTCTGGCAACAGCCGCAATCGCAACAGCCGCAACAAGCAGCAGGACGAAGCAGGCGACAACCGTAAGCGCAACGATCGCCAGCAGGATAAAGCCCGAAGCACCGAAAGCAATCGAGGCAAAGACGGCAATGAAGAGCGCAAGCCACGCAACAACCGTCGCAACGAAAAAGCGGAAGGCGAGCAGCGTGAAGTAAAACCTCGCAATGCCAAGCCGGCCGAGGAAAAAAACAAGGACCAGGCAGCGGCAAACCCCAACGCCAAACGCGCGCCACGTCGTGACCGCTCACGCAAAGAGGATATCCCTAAGCCTCAGCAGCCGGCAGCGAAGATTGAATCAACGGAAAACAAGCCAGCACCTGCAGGCAAGCCTGAAGCAATTGAAACTGTCGATGTGGTGTCACCAGTCACTCCGTCAACGGAACAACAAGCCGAAGGCCAGGAAGCCCGCAACGAAGGCAATAGTCGCCGTCGTGGTCGCCGCCGCTCGCGCAACCAGAAAGCGGAAGGCGCGAAGACAATTGACGATCAGAGTACTTCAAATGAAGGAGATGTTGTCGTTGCTGCACAGGTAACTGGTGACAATACAGACGCCAAAGAAGACGTGACAACGGAAGCCAGAAAGCTGCAAAGCGAGAAACCTGAAGCGGAAAAGCCAGCAAGCGAAAAAGCGACAGAAAGCGCTGAAAGCACTGACAGCAACGCAGCCGACACAGATCAGCCAGCGGCGGCAGAGCCTTCAGAAATCACTGCAGCTACAACTGATACTGAAGCCGATAAAAGCAACGAAGGTGAAAGCAAGCCGACTCGTCGTTCTTCACGTCGTCGCTCACGCAAGCCGCAAAATGAAGCTACGGGTGCGAATGATGCAACTGAGTCAAACGACGCAGAGCTACAACCGGCCACTTCAAATACCGGAGAGTCTGAGTCAGCCATTGCACCTGAAGCAAAACCGGAAGCTGAAGCGACTGTGACTCCAACGAACGCTCCTGAGAAAAAGATAGAAGCGGAAGTTGCAGCAACGCCTGCTAAAGATGAAAAGAGCACGATTGCTACTGAGTCAAAAGAAACAACTGACGACAAAGCCGAAGACCCAACGGCAGAAACGGCTCAGGCTGAAAATGATTCATCCGAAGATGATTCATCACGCTCTCGCCGCCGACGTCGTACTTCATCTGCAGGGCGTGCTTCCAATGACCCTCGCAACGCTCGCCAGGGCGAAGAGCAAGCAACCGAAGCACCAGTTGCGGAAACCCGTGAACAGGATGACGTAACGAAAAAAGTTACGACAGAAGAGACCCACAGCGGAGAGTAATCTCCGCTCAGGCATAAAAAAGCCCGCATATGCGGGCTTTTTTATGTCCGGACGTTTTTACAGCCTGACCATCAGAAAGTATCGCCCGGAATATGGACGCTACCTTCCATAATGATACGCGCACTGCGGCTCATTACGGCTTTCTTCGCAGTCCACTCACCATTAACTTCTTCAGCTGCAGCACCAACCCGCAGCGTGCCTGAGGGATGACCAAAGGTGACTGCGTCACGGTTTCCACCACCGGCTGCTTCGTTCACCAGCGTCCCCGGAATCGCAGCAGCAGTTGCGATCGCAACAGAGGCTGTACCCATCATGGCGTGATGCAGCTTGCCCATAGACAGCGCACGAACACAAAGGTCCACATCACTCTCCGCAATCTGCTTGCCGCTGGATGATTCATAAGCGGTAGCAGGCGCAACGAACGCGATCTTCGGCGTGTGCTGACGATCTGCAGCTTCGGCGACGTCTTTGATCAAGCCCATTTTTACCGCGCCATAAGCGCGCATGGTTTCAAAGCGAGCCAATGCGTCTGCATCTGAGTTCAGATCTTTCTGCAGTTCTGTGCCTTTGTAGCCAATATCCGCAGCATTCACGAAGATGGTTGGAATACCAGCATTGATCATGGTCGCCTTGAACGTCCCGATACCCGGAACTTCAAGATCATCCACCAGAGTGCCAGTTGGGAACATAGAACCTTCGCCATCGGCTGGGTCCATAAATTCAATCACAACTTCAGCCGCAGGAAAGGTCACGCCGTCCAGCTCAAAATCACCCGTTTCCTGTACTTCACCGTTGGTGATAGGCACATGAGCAATAATGGTTTTGCTGATGTTTTTCTGCCAGATACGGACGGTACAGATACCGTTTTCAGGAATGCGGTCAGCATCAACCAGACCTTTGGCAATTGCAAAAGCACCTACCGCTGCTGTCAGGTTGCCGCAGTTACCAGACCAGTCAACAAAAGGCTTGTTGATCGACACCTGGCCGAACAGGTAATCAACGTCGTGATCAGACTGCTCACTTTTCGCCAGAATAACAGTTTTGGACGTACTGGATGTCGCGCCACCCATACCGTCGATCTGCTGACCATAAGGATCAGGACTACCAATGGTACGCAGCAGAATCTTGTCGCGCGCTTCACCCGGCACCTGAGCTGCCTCTGGCAGATCAGTCAGACTGAAGAAAACACCCTTAGACGTACCGCCGCGCATATAAGTCGCAGGGATTTTAACTTGTGGTTTATGAGTCATAAGATGCCCCATTAAATAATAAAAATAAGGTGGGCAATGCCCACCCTACTAATTCAGCTTTCTCGCTAACACCTCAACTAACTATCAACGGAAACAAGTCCGTTCGGGAGGCGTCAGTGAGACGGATATCTATTCCTAACGCAATGAAGCGTCGGCGAAGACGCTGAGGCGAGGCGCAGATAAGTGAGGAAGCGGAGCGTACTGAAGTACGTGAGCATTCCGAGTTGATCTGCAACACTGCCTCAGCTATGCAGCCAGCTTCAAGCTCCCTTGAGGAAGTCTTTGGCGAATTTTTGTAGCACCCCACCCGCATCATAGGTCACTACTTCTTCAGCAGTATCCAGACGACAGGTCACAGGCACTTCAACCGTTTCACCGTTCTGACGGTTGATGATCAGCGTCAGATCGCCACGCGGAGTACGCTCGCCGACCACGTCGTAAGTCTCAGTACCATCAAGACCCAGAGTGATACGGGTTGTGCCTGGCTTGAACTCAAGCGGCAGTACGCCCATACCGATCAGGTTGGTACGGTGGATACGCTCGAAGCCTTCAGCAACAATCGCTTCAACGCCAGCGAGACGAACGCCCTTCGCTGCCCAGTCACGGGACGAACCCTGACCATAGTCAGCACCGGCAACGATGATCAGCGGCTGCTTACGATCCATATAGGTTTCGATGGCTTCCCACATACGGGTAACCTGACCTTCCGGCTCGATACGCGCCAGAGAGCCCTGCTTCACGTTACCGTCTTCATCACGAACCATTTCGTTCATCAGTTTCGGGTTAGCGAAGGTCGCACGCTGTGCAGTCAGGTGATCACCGCGGTGAGTTGCGTAAGAGTTGAAGTCTTCTTCTGGCAGACCCATCTTGTGCAGGTATTCACCGGCAGCACTGTTCATCAGGATCGCGTTGGATGGAGACAGGTGGTCAGTGGTGATGTTGTCTGGCAACAATGCCAGAGGACGCATGCCTTTCAGAGTACGCTCGCCTGCCAGTGCGCCTTCCCAGTATGGAGGACGACGGATGTAGGTCGACATCTCGCGCCAGTCGTACAGCGGGCTTGCGGCCTTTTCTGCTTCGCCAAGATCGAACATCGGGATGTACACGTCACGGAACTGCTGTGGCTTAACGAATTCACCAACAATGGCGTCGATTTCTTCGTCAGATGGCCAGATATCTTTCAAGCGGATTTCTTTGCCATCAACCACTGCCATAACGTCGTTTTCGATATCGAAACGTACGGTACCTGCAATAGCGTAGGCGACTACCAGTGGTGGAGACGCCAGGAACGCCTGCTTAGCGTAAGGGTGAATACGACCATCGAAGTTACGGTTACCAGAAAGTACCGCAGTGGCGTACAGGTCGCGGTCTATAATTTCCTGCTGGATGACTGGATCGAGAGCACCAGACATACCGTTACAGGTAGTACATGCGAACGCCACGATACCAAAGCCCAGCTTCTCGAGTTCTGGCAGCAGGCCAGACTCTTTCAGGTACAGCTCAGCTACTTTTGAACCCGGTGCGAAAGATGATTTCACCCAAGGCTTGCGGATCAGACCCAGCTCGTTGGCTTTCTTAGCCAGCAGGCCAGCAGCCACTACGTTGCGTGGGTTAGAAGTATTGGTACAGGAGGTGATCGCCGCGATGATTACTGCGCCATCAGGCATCAGGCCTTCAGCTTCCTGCGCTTTAGCAGCGTCCAGGTTGCCCGCGATGCCTTTGGCTGCCAGATCGGCAGTCGCCAGACGAGCATGCGGGTTAGATGGGCCCGCCATGTTACGACCAACAGATGACAGGTCGAAGCTCAGAACACGCTCGTACTCGGCAGTTTCGAGGGCTGTCGCCCACAGGCCAGTTTCTTTTGCATACTGCTCTACCAGAGCAACCTGCTCAGGCTCACGACCAGTCAGGTTCAGGTAGTCGATGGTCTGCTCATCGATGTAAAACATCGCTGCAGTTGCGCCATACTCTGGTGTCATGTTGGAGATGGTAGCGCGGTCACCAATCGAGAGGCTGGATGCACCTTCACCAAAGAACTCTACATAAGCACCGACCACACGTTCTTTACGCAGGAACTCAGTCAGAGCCAGAACGATGTCAGTCGCGGTAATGCCTGGCTGACGCTTACCTTTCAGCTCAACGCCCACGATATCCGGAAGGCGCATCATAGATGGATGGCCCAGCATCACGGTTTCGGCTTCCAGACCGCCTACACCCACAGAGATAACACCCAGCGCATCAACGTGCGGAGTATGAGAGTCGGTACCAACACAGGTATCCGGGTAGGCAACACCTTCACGCGCCTGAACAACAGGAGACATTTTCTCCAGGTTGATCTGGTGCATGATGCCGTTACCCGCTGGAATCACGTCGACGTTGTCGAACGCGGTTTTGGTCCAGTTGATAAAGTGGAAACGGTCTTCGTTACGACGCTCTTCGATGTCGCGGTTCTTCTGAAACGCGTCCGGATCAAAACCACCACACTCTACAGCCAGAGAGTGGTCAACAATCAGCTGCGTCTGAACCACAGGGTTCACTTTAGACGGATCACCGCCCTGCTCTGCAATTGCATCACGCAGACCCGCCAGATCCACCAGAGCGGTCTGACCGAGGATGTCATGACACACAACGCGTGCAGGATACCACGGGAAGTCGAGATCGCGCTTACGGTCGATCAGCTGTTCCAGGCTGGCGTTCAGGTCGGCTGGTGCACAACGGCGTACCAGCTGCTCTGCCAGAATACGCGAGGTGTATGGCAGTGTGTCGTATGAACCCGGCTTGATGGCTTCACATGCCGCGCGGGTATCAAAGTAGTCCAGGCTGCTGCCTGGAAGATTCTTACGGAATTCAGTATTCATAATTCTCTCTGCATCAATATGCGCGGCTTCAACAACAAAAACGGTATTCCCGGCAGGTCTATTACAAGTCGCCGTAAACCCATCCATGGGGGCTCCCACATGCCATCCCTGGCATGTAGGCTTGCAATCAGACCTGCCGGGAACACCTTTGCGGTGTCCGCGGCTACTGCAACATTTGGCGAATCGTTAATCGAAAGCTTCGGCCCTGCCTGCCATGGATGGCAGGCCGGAGCCTACAGGGAAGTATTCACTGCGTGCCGCAGCTTCGATTAACGGTTCAGCGAAGCGAAAACAGGTACTCAGCGATCAGCAATCGCCGGAACCGCACGGTTCTCTTCACCAGTGTATTCAGCGCTTGGACGGATAATACGGTTGTCAGCGCGCTGTTCCATTACGTGTGCTGCCCAGCCAGTCAGGCGGGAACATACAAAGATCGGAGTGAACAGCTTGGTTGGAATGCCCATGTAGTTGTACGCAGACGCATGGAAGAAGTCAGCGTTACAGAACAGCTTCTTCTCACGCCACATAACGGCTTCACAACGTACGGAAATGTCGTACAGGTTGGTATCGCCATTCTCATTCGCCAGCTTCTCAGACCACTCTTTGATCACAGCATTACGCGGATCAGATTCGCGGTAGATCGCGTGACCGAAACCCATGATCTTATCTTTACGCGCCAGCATACCCATGATGGTCTCTTCAGCGTGCTCAGGGTTGTTCATGCCTTCAATCAGTTCCATCGCGGCCTCGTTCGCACCACCGTGCAGTGGGCCACGCAGAGAGCCGATTGCGCCTGTAATACAGGAGTGCATGTCGCTCAGCGTTGACGCACATACACGCGCAGTAAAGGTAGACGCGTTGAATTCATGCTCTGCGTAAAGGATCAGAGATGCCTGCATTACACGGGTGTGCAGTTCAGAAGGCTTCTCGCCGTGCAGAGTCCACAGGAACTGTTCAGCAATGGACTCCGCATCGGTGTTTTCATCAATGCGCTTGCCATTGTGTGAGAAGTTGTACCAGTAGTTGATCATGCCCGGGAATACAGCCAGCATGCGATCAGTCGCTTCCTGCTGCTCATCGAAGCTTTCTTCGGTTTCCAGGTTGCCCAGCATGGAACAACCAGTGCGCATTACATCCATAGGATGTGCAGACGCAGGAATGCGCTCCAGCACTTCTTTCAGAGCCTGTGGCAGACCGCGCATCGCCTTCAGCTTGCTCTTGTATGCATCCAGTTCTGCCTGAGTCGGCAGATTGCCCTTCAGGATCAGGTATCTGCAACCACCACATCGGGGTGTGCGGTGAGT
>JAYNJA010000114.1:0-9006 GCA_038109705.1 Thalassolituus sp.
TCTAATACAGGCAACGCTTTAAGAAAATTCTTCGCGCTTTCCTGACCGAATGCTTCCACCGGAGTCATGCGGTCTTTAAAGAAGCCGGTAATATGCTGAAACGCGAACATGGCAGGATTCAGCAACATGGACTCCATGCGCTCATTCCACATGTCGATGATGGCGCGCTCTTTCGGTGATGTACCGTAGAGGCTTGCCCCCTCACTGACTTCATCAAGGTATCGACAGATAGCCGGGGTTTCAGACAGGCACAGGCCGTCGTCCAGTTCTAATACCGGCACCTTTGCAAACGGGTTTTTTGAGCAGAATTCCTCTTTGAGATTGTCACCGGCGGCGAGGTCGAGTGTTTCGACATCGCAGGTGATACCTTTTTCAGCAAGTACCATACGAACGCGACGAGGATTCGGAGCGTGAGGATTATCGTAGAGTTTCATCTGTGAGCCTGTTCTGCAAAAGTGAATGTGCAGACAAGCTAACCAGAGCCAGCTACTTGGTCAAGAAGAGCAACTCACTGTTGCTCACTGCTGCTCACTGTTGCCCCAGGACCCCCAATGCCATTGCGGCCGCAGCCGTGCGGTTTTCAACGCCCAGCTTGCGGAATACTGGCTCCAGGTGCTTATTGACGGTACGTGGGCTCATCGACAGAATCTGGCCGATCTCCTGATTCGTCTTGCCCCGGCTGATCCACAACATTACTTCAGCTTCACGCTCAGTCAGACTAAGTTCGCGACGCAGAGACTCAAGCAATAATCCTTCATCCTCGACGACCAACCGCAGCAAAAACTCGCCCGGTAACGGCCGCCCCAGAAACCGGACCTGTACGTCATTGCCATCGACATTCAGGCGAAGTGTGGCGTTACGTTCGGGTGAGCGTACCAGCCATGACGGCAACGCTTCCTGCAGCGCTGTCTGCAGGTGTGCTTCGCTGCAATTGCAGCGCTCAATCAGATCTTGTGCACAGCGGGTTATCCAGAGCAGGTCACCGTGCACATCTACCGCAAAGGCTGGCTGCGCCATTTCTTCGAGCGCCATGCGCACGCTTTTCGTCTTCTGCGCGGTACTGATATGTACCTGTACCCGAGCCAGCATTTCATCGAGATTAACCGGCTTTGTGAGGTAGTCCACCCCACCGGCTTCGAGCCCACGGATAACATCGGCACTGTCACTCAGGCCAGTAAGAAAAATAACGGGAATATCCTGCAGCTCCTGATCCTGTTTCAGTGCCTGACAGGTTTCAAAGCCATCCATACGCGGCATTAATGCATCCAGCAGAATTAAATCAGGCGGCATACGGCGGGCAATGTTCAGAGCCTGCTCCCCATCCATAGCCACCAGTACCGTATAACCAGCCCCTGCTAAGGCTTCGTTCATAAAGGTTAATGACTCTGCGGTGTCATCCGCTATCAGAACGATGCCCTGACTCTTCGAAAGTGATTGATCAAGACCCATGGTTCAGATTCTCCTGACCTTTGGTTGCCGGGGAGCTGTTCAGAAACGGCGCGGGCTCGTCATCGAGTTTTTCACGTGCCATGCGGATGATGTCATTAAATCGGAAGTGACTGGCCTGCTTAGTTATGATTTCGCAAAAAGCAGGGTCATGGCCTTGTTCACGCAGACGCTGGAGAATACTTTCCAGCCCGGCGAGATAACCCAACTCTGCGACGCTGATTATTTCGCGCAGATCCCTCGGTGGAACAGCACTGACTGTATTTTTTGATTCAGGGCTTTGTTGCGCCCCTTCATACACCCAACTGATTTTCTGTAACTGGCGGATTTTTTCGAGCAGTACATGATCGCGCACTGGCTTAATAACGTAATCGTCATTGAGTCGTTCACCGGGCTCCGTACCCGCCCCTCTGCCAGCTGCTGACTGGCTGTCTTCAGCGTCCGCCGACACCATAATAACCGGAACGCGAGAACCGCTATTGCGCAGCTCACGCAGCATTTCCCAGCCTGTGCGCCCTGGCATAGATATATCCAGAAGCACCAGATCGGGCTCATCGGAAGCAATCATCTCAAGACCAGCATCGGCATCGGGCGCTTCAATGACGGTAAAACCAAGCGGTGACAGTATTTCACTGATTAAACCGCGATGAGAAGGGTCATCGTCGACAACAAGAATGGTCTGCGAGGGCCCCTGATAACCACAGATTTTTCTTACCGGTTCAGGTTTGCGTACCGGCGTGCTGACACTCGAAAGCATCATGGTCAGAGCAAAGGTACTGCCTTTTCCCGGAGTGCTG
Source organism: Thalassolituus sp. (assembly GCA_038109705.1). Taxonomy (GTDB): domain Bacteria; phylum Pseudomonadota; class Gammaproteobacteria; order Pseudomonadales; family Oceanobacteraceae; genus Thalassolituus. The sequence continues at coordinate 2,244 of JAYNJA010000114.1, forward strand.
CGCAAAGTAATTTCGCCGCCCATGATATCCGCCAGTAGCTGACTGATGGTTAGCCCCAGGCCGGTTCCTGGCTGCTGTGGCAGGCCCGGTTTACGGATACGTTCAAATGGCTGAAAAATACGTTTCACTTCTTCGTTATCAATGCCGACACCGGTATCGGTAATGGTAAAACCAGCAACCTGACTGCGGTAACTGACGTTAAGAGTGACAGAGCCGCGCTCGGTATATTTCACCGCATTCGAAAGTAAATTAATCAGGATCTGGCGCAGGTGCTTTTCATCGGTACGAACAACTTCGGGCAGATAGGCGCAGGGCTGGTAGTAGAACTCAATGCCTTTGCTTTCAGCCTGCAGGCGGAACATTTCGGCAAGATCATTAATTAAGCGGCGGATATTCACTTCATCACGACGAATTTCAAGCCGCCCGGCTTCGATACGGGAAAGATCCAGCAGGCCTTCAATGAGGTCTGCAAGGTGCTCGCCACTTCGACGGATCAGGCTGATCTGATTATGCTGACGCTCACTCAGAGCGTTGTCTTTTTCAAGTAACTGCGCATAGCCCAGCACAGAATTTAATGGGCTGCGTAGCTCATGGCTGATACCACTGAGGTAACGACTTTTTGCGAGGTTGGCAGCATCAGCAAGTTCTTTCGCTTCCTGCAGTGCTCTGTCAGTTAATTCGTGGGCGGCGATTTCCTGCGTTAGCAATTCGGTCTGTCTGGTCGCTTCGGCAAGCGCCAGCTCACGGCTTTCATTGGCAAGCACAAATAGCCAGGTAAGTACCCCAACAATAATCAACAGCAGAACATACACCTGAATAAGGCTACTGCCGAGAACATCCCGTACAGCATCGTTAACAGGTGCCTGTACATACACCAACGCGAACATGAGGCCGATTACCGTACCGATAACCAACAGTAGCCCCGAAAACTGTAACACCCGCGGATTAATACGCTCAGTCACTTTGACCGGCAGTATCGCAGTCAACAATGCTTCGGTCTGTTCACTGAAACGCGCCCCGGTTTTGCACTGGTCATGACAGCGGGATTCCAGAGTGCAGCACAGAGAACAGATATGGCCCTTATAGGCAGGACAAGTGGCCATGTCTTCGTGATCAAAGTGATTGTCACAGACAACACAACGCAACTTAACGCAGTGGAGTTTTGTGCTACCCAGTTCGGAAACCGGAGTTAACTCTCCCAGCTCAGCAACCGGAATCACATCCCGGGCGAGATAGTAACGGCCCCGAGTCAGCACAGCGATCACTGGAGCTATGGCAAACGCCGTTAACAGGGCAACAAACGACGAAAGAGCCTGTAAGGTGTCACCCCAGACGCCTATGTAGGCAAGAATTCCGGCCAGAGATGCCAGTAGCATAGAGCCAAAACCAACCGGGTTTATGTCGTATAAATACGCCCGCTTGAACTCAATATGCTTCGGGCTTAAACCCAGAGGTTTATTAATCACCAGGTCAGCAACTAACGCGCCGACCCAGGCCACGGCCACGTTCGAATAGATGCCAAGAATGTGCTCGAGGGACTCATAAACGCCCAGCGCCATGACCAGCAAAGCAATCATTACGTTAAAAAACAGCCAGACCACACGCCCCGGGTGGCTATGGGTTAACCGCGAGAAAAAATTGGACCAGGCAATAGAACCGGCATAAGCATTGGTAACGTTAATTTTTACCTGACACAGCACCACAAAGATTCCGGTCAGCGCCATCACTGTGAGTGGAGAACTGCTCAGGTAGCCAAAGGCGATGGCATACATGCGGGTCGGGTCTGCCGCCAGATCCGGCGCTAAGCCGTGATTCAGCGCCAGTACCACAAGAAAAGAACCCGCAAGAATTTTCACTGCCCCCAGAACAATCCAGCCGGGGCCCCCCACCATCAGGGCAGTCCACCAGCGCAGGCGTTGGCCTTTAGCGGGTTCTGGTAAAAACCGCAGAAAGTCGACCTGCTCTCCGATCTGGGCTATCAGGGCAAAAATTACCGCCGAGGCAGCACCAAAATGGATCAGGTTAAAGCCTCTGCCCTCCCCTGGGGCAAGTTGCTCATCAAACGTCATCCAGTTTTCCAGCGCCTGTGATTCATGCCAGAGAATAAATACGAAGGGCAGTACCTGAAGCAGCAGCCAGATCGGCTGGGTCCAGAGCTGAAAACGGGAAATGAGAGTAATACCGTGGGTCACCAGTGGGATGACTACCAAGGCACTGATCAGGTACCCCAACCAGAGAGGTACGCCAAAAAGAATCTCCATGGCTGATGCCATGATGGCGGATTCCAACGCCATAAAAATAAAAGTAAACGACGCATAGATCAGCGAAGTGACCGTCGAGCCGATATAGCCAAAACCCGCACCTCGCGTGAGCAGATCAATATCGACGCCGTAACGAGCGGCGTAGTAGCTGATGGGTATCGCCGTCAGGAAGATAAACGCAGACACCACCATAATGGCAATAACCGACGACTCAACGCCATAAACCAGTGTGATGGCTGCGCCGATTGCCTCAAGAGCCAGAAACGAAATGGCGCCAAGAGCAGTATTTGATACCCGCGCAGCTGACCAGTGACGGGAGTCCTTGGCGGTAAAACGCAGCGCAAAGTCTTCCAGCGTCTGGTTAGCAACCCAGCGATTGTAACTGCGGCGATTAGTAAGAAGCTGATGGTCAGCCATGGGTGCTCCAGGCGCGGTGTTTTCGTTTCCGTTATGGTTCAGGTGCGTCCTGGCTCAATAGCTTAATCACATCCCGTGCCAACCCATATGCGTCAAATGACGTACCCCGGGGGAGCGTTCGACGAATACCCGCAAACACCCCCGACAGGCAAAGTGTCAGCAATCCTTAACCACTCAAGTGAGGCCTGACCATGAAGCTACCTAAATTCGAAAAGACTGCACTGGCACGGCGGGGCTTTTTAAAGCACCTGCTGGCGGTTCCTGCGGCACTGGCACTGGCAACGTCCAGCCTGCCAGCGATGGCGGACAGCGCAAATACTACCGGCCTGGCGGTCACCGCCGATACCGTTAAAGTCGGTATTCTGCATTCCGTCACCGGGACAATGGCAATCAGTGAAACCGGTTCCGTACAGGCCGAGAAGCTGGCCATTGAACAGATCAACGCCATGGGCGGCGTACTCGGTCGCAAGATCGAATACATTCAGGAAGACGGTGCCAGTGACTGGCCAACCTTCGCTGAAAAATCCAAGAAACTGCTGGTGAACGATAAAGTTGCTGCAGTATTCGGTTGCTGGACTTCCGCTTCGCGTAAAGCGGCGTTGCCAGTATTTGAACAGTACAACGGTATGCTCTACTACCCGACTTTCTACGAGGGTCTGGAGCAGTCACCTAACGTAATTTACACCGGTCAGGAAGCAACTCAGCAGATTCTTGAAGGTCTGGACTGGGCAGCCCGTGAAAAAGGCGCGAAGTCTTTCTACCTGCTTGGTTCTGATTACATCTGGCCACGTACCTCTAACAAAATCGCCCGTAAGCACATTGAGAACAAACGGGGTTCCAAAGTGGTTGGCGAAGAGTACTACCCAATGGGCCACACTCAGTTCAACTCTGTGATCAACAAAATCAAGCTGAAGAAGCCTGACGTTGTATTTATCTCTGTGGTGGGCGGTTCGAACGTTGCTTTCTATAAGCAGCTGAAAGCGGCCGGTATCGACATGGGCAAAGAGAAGCCACTGTTCCTGACCATCTCGGTAACCGAGGATGAAATCCTGGGTATTGGTGGTGAGAATATTGAAGGTATCTACGCTTCAATGAAGTACTTCCAGTCTCTGCCGAACGACAACAACACCGCTTTCGTAAAAGCCTTTAAAGAACGTTGGGGTGACGACATCGTCATCGGTGACGTAACTCAGGCGGCTTACCTTGGCCCATGGCTGTGGAAAGCAGCGGTAGAAAAAGCCGGTTCATTCGATATCGACAAAGTACGTGCTGCGTCACCGGGTATTGAACTGACCACCGCACCTGAAGGCTACGTTCGTGTTCACGAAAACCACCACCTCTGGTCTAAGACCCGCGTTGGCCATGCCCAACCAGACGGCCAGTACAAAGTGGTTTACGAAAGCTCTGAGCTGATCGAGCCTGATCCATTCCCAGAAGGTTACCAGTAAGACTCACGCTTAAAACTAAGTCTTATCTGATCTGAAAAAGCGGCCCTGCCAACCAGTACTTCAAGTACAGACTAAGGTACGGGCCGCCACCAACCACCGGGGAGAAACATCATGTTTGCCGAATATACCGCGGCCGAGCTGACCTCCATTTTTGCCATGCAGGGTTTTGCCGGTCTTATTCTCTTTTCTGTTTTTGTTCTGATGGCGCTTGGCCTGGCGATTATTTTCGGCCAGATGGGCGTGATCAATATGGCGCACGGCGAATTTATGATTCTCGGTGCTTACACCACTTACCTGATCTCAAATATTTTTGCAGACTTTCTACCTGGAATTTATTCCAGCTACTTCTTTGTCGCCATGATCGTGGCCTTCTTTGTTACCGGGGCGCTCGGGGCCTTTGTCGAATGGGCGATGATCCGTCACCTGTATCACCGCCCGCTCGATACTCTACTCGCTACCTGGGGCCTGTCCCTGATCATGCAGCAGTTCTACCGCACTGTATTTGGTGCCCGCGAAGTGGGTGTGACTCTGCCAGACTGGCTGATGGGATCGATCGCAGTTACCGATATGGTAGAAATTCCAATCAACGGTCTGTTCGTGATGGGCCTGACCCTAGTCATCACCATTGGTGTCGCCCTGATGATGCAGAAATCGCATCTGGGCAAACAGACCCGTGCCGTTGTACAGAACCGTCCTATGGCCGCCGCTGTGGGTATTAATACTGAAAAAGTCGACCGCCTGACCTTTGCCTTAGGTTGCGGTATCGCCGGTGTTGCAGGTTCTGCCTTCACTATGATCGGTTCCACCGGCCCGACCTCTGGTCAGCTCTACATCGTAGATACCTTCCTCGTCGTGGTATTCGGTGGTGCAGCCAGTCTGCTCGGTACTGTGGCATCCGCTTTCACCATTTCTCAGGCGCAATCCACCATGGAGTTCTTCCTCTCTGGTTCGATGGCCAAAGTGCTCACCCTGCTCGTTGTCGTCGGCATTCTGATGCTGCGTCCACAGGGCCTGTTCACTCTGAAAGTACGTCGCTGAGGGGGCTGAAATTATGAATAAAGTCGCAGCATTTATCGGCAAAAATCAGTACAGCCACATGATTATTCTGGCGCTGTTACTGTTAGTTGTTCTGCCATTATCTCTCGATATTTTCCGTCTCAACTTAGTTGGTAAATATCTTACTTACGCCTTCGTTGCACTGGGCCTTGTGCTCTGCTGGGGCTACGGCGGTATTTTAAGTCTGGGCCAGGGCGTATTCTTTGGTCTTGGCGGTTACTGCATGGCAATGTTCCTAAAGCTTGAGGCATCGTCTCCTGAAAACACGGCCATTCAGTCAACACCTGGTATTCCTGACTTTATGGACTGGAACCAGCTGACCGCTCTGCCATGGTTCTGGGAACCCTTCCACAGCTTCACCTTTACTGTGTTCGCTGTGATTCTGGTGCCAGCAATTTTCGCCTTCATTATCGCCGTCGCTATGTTTAAACGTCGCGTTGGTGGCGTGTACTTCGCGATTATTACCCAGGCGGTCGCAGCCATTATGACCATCCTTATTATTGGTCAGCAGGGCTATACCGGTGGTGTGAACGGTATTACCGATCTGCGTACTCTGCACGGCTGGGACATCCGTACTGACGAAGCTAAATACATTCTCTACTACGTGAATGCGCTGCTGTTGTTCCTGTGCCTGTTCGTGGCTGCCTTTGTGATCAAAAGCAAACTGGGTCGCTTACTCGTCGCCATGCGTGAACGTGAAGACCGTGTGCGTTTCTCCGGCTATGACGTATCAGCGTTCAAGATCTTTATCTTCTGCTTAGCCGCTGCGATCTCTGCAGTCGGTGGTGCCATGTTTACCCTGCAGGTTGGCTTTATGTCGCCATCCTTCGTCGGCATCGTGCCTTCGATTGAAATGGTGATCTTCTGTGCCCTCGGCGGCCGCCTCTCAATTCTTGGCGCTGTGTACGGCACCCTGCTGGTCAACTACGCAAAAACCAGTTTCTCCGAAACCTTTCCTGAACTCTGGCTGTTCGCCATGGGTGCTCTGTTTATCGGTGTTGTTATGGCCTTCCCGAATGGTCTGGCCGGTATCTACCAGCGCTATATGGAGCCTTGGTTACTGAAACTCAGCAAAAAAGATGACTCGCCATCAGCTCCTACCTCTGGCCCTGCGGCAACTGAAAAAAATGCGGATGCAAGTGAAGAAAACCTGACTTCTGAGGAGCGCAAACATGCTTGAGTCGACTAAATCCATCCCGGCGAAAGACTTTGTATTAAGTGTTGAAGGGTTAACCGTTTCCTTCGATGGCTTCAAAGCAGTGAATGATCTTTCGCTCTACGTAGAAGAACAGGAAATCCGCGTAATTATCGGCCCTAACGGGGCCGGTAAGACTACGGTACTTGACCTCATCTGTGGCCGAACCAAGGCCACCGAAGGTTCGATTAAATTCAAAGGAAAAGAACTGACCAAGCTGAATGAGCACCAGATTGTGCACGCCGGTGTTGGCCGTAAATTCCAGAACCCTTCGATTTATGAAGACCTTACCGTGTTCGAAAACCTCGAGCTGTCGTACCCGCGTGGCCGCAATGTCTGGGGGGCACTTTTCTTCCGCCGCGACGCCGAAGTCGTGGCAAAAGTAA
>JAYNJA010000115.1:0-8977 GCA_038109705.1 Thalassolituus sp.
GCGTAAAGCCACTCAGAATGCCCTGCTGAAAGCCAACTATCTGGCGAAGCGCCTTTCTGCGCATTACCCGATCCTGTACTCAGGTCAGAACGGTCGTGTTGCCCACGAATGTATCGTCGATCTGCGCCCGATTAAGGCAGAAACCGGCATCACCGAAGTGGATATCGCCAAGCGTCTGATGGACTACGGCTTCCACGCACCGACCATGTCGTTCCCGGTAGCGGGTACCTTTATGATCGAGCCAACGGAGTCTGAGAGCAAAGCTGAAATCGACCGCTTCGCCGACGCCATGATTGCGATTAAAGGTGAGATCGACGCGGTACAGCGCGGAGAACTGGACGCGGAAAATAACCCGCTGAAAAATGCACCGCACACGGCAATGGTAGTGACCGGAGAATGGGAACGTCCGTACTCCCGTGAACTGGCGGCCTTCCCGACCAGCAACCTGGGTGCGCATAAGTTCTGGCCAACGGTCGGTCGCATCGATGATGTGTACGGTGACCGTAACCTGATCTGCTCTTGCCCGGCGATTGAAAACTACGAAGACTGAGATACAGCTTCGTGAAGCAACAAAAAAGCCCGCGTAACGCGGGCTTTTTTGTGCCTGACCGGAGTGCATTGATCAGACGTCATCCAAGACTATTTCCGGCTTCCTCGTTAGCTCCCCACCGAAAGATAGCGCCGACGCAGGTTAAAAGGTTTTGATTCGTGATCTTTTAACCATGCTGCCAGATCCTCTGAACTGATCGGACGCGCGAAGAAATAGCCCTGAATTTCTTCGCCCCCCAGATCCAGCACTTTTTCCAGATCGCTGCGGGTTTCTACCCCTTCAACAATCACAGAAAGCTTCAGGCCATGGGCCAGTGACACAATACTTGAGAACAGACTTTCGCCCCCCTGACGCAGGCCTGCAACAAATGATTGATCGATTTTTAGTGTATCCAGCGGGAAATCCCGCAGGTAACTGATTGATGAGTAACCGGTTCCGAAATCATCAATCGAGATACGGATACCCATGCTACGCAGTTCGCCTAACACCTGGCGGATGTACATTACATCACCAGCGAACAGGCTTTCTGTCAGCTCCAGCTCCAGCCTCTCAGGGTGTAATCCAGTCTCAGCAAGAATGCGTGCAACATCCTGAACAAAGTCTTCCTGCTCAAGTTGTGTTACCGACAGATTCACCGCGATACGCAGATCCGGACGCTTGGCATCAATCAGGGCCTTACAGGCCTTGCGCAGAATGTTGCGCCCGAGTGCTGGCATAAGACCAGTGTCTTCAGCCAGAGGAATAAATACTGCAGGGCTGACAGAGACACCTCGACGCTCGTCGCGCCAGCGGGCCAGGGCTTCGAAACCCGTCAGGCCGCCGTCTTCGATTGACACAAAAGGCTGCAACGCAACATCAATCTCGTCACTTTCAATCGCATTCTGCAGCGACTGAACCAGCTGCAGACGCTCTGCTGCTTCGTGGCCCCACTGATCATCATAGATGGCGACGGTGCCGCGCCCCGCTGATTTAGCCCGGTAAACAGCAATATCAGCGTGCTCCAGCAATTGTTCGGCTGAGCTACCATGCTCAGGGCATATCGCTACACCGATACTGGCCCCAAGGCTGACTTTGCCGCCCTCGAGTGAAATTGGCTGGCGCAGTGATTCAACCAGACGGGAAGCAAACTGGTGAATTGATGCCTCGCCACCCACGGCAGTTTCAAGGATTACGAACTCGTCACCACCCCAGCGCGCGCAGATACGCTCGTCGTCACAATGCTCTTTAATTCGCGCAGCAATTTCAGTCAGTACCTGATCACCGGCAAGGTGACCAAGACCATCGTTGATTTCTTTGAATCGATCCAGATCAAGAAGGTATACCGCAAAACGGCCTTCCCCTTGCTGCAGACTCTTAAGTGCTTCGCTTACTTTATTGGCAAAGTAGTAGCGGTTACCGAGTCCGGTGAGCATGTCGTGGGTAGCCTGATAATTCAGCTCCTGGGTCCGTTCCTCAACCTGAGCTTCCAAAGACTGATTCACTTCGGTCAGACGTTCACGTGCTTCTGTCAGTTCTTCGTTGAGCGATTGCATCTGACGAGAACGATATTCAGTGAGTTTCTGCAGCACACGGCCTTTCATTGAAAACACGGTCGAACGATGCACATTCTCAGCCACAACAAACATACTGAGTGATGCAAGTGTTCCCAGCGACACCATTGACCAGAGATCTTCCCCTGAAAACATAATGGCAACCGGTGGCACCATACAAAGAGCGATATTGAGGTAGAGCAGTACCCGGTCGGAGCTCAGCCCAAGCGTACTGATCATTGCGATCACCATAAACATGCCGCTGACGATACCGAGGTTAAAACCGTTAAGAATATCGTGGAACAGATAAAGCAGCATGTACCAGGCCAGCTGATTGGCAACGACACCTACAGCAAAGATCAGGCGCCAGGTACGTAAACGCAGTGCCCGTGCATTACCAACATGAGCAATAAAACCAGCAGACCGCATTGCCTGAAGGCTCAGATAGCCGACCAGCCAGCCCCAAAGCATAGCTTCATGTTCTGGCGTCCGCAGAGTAATAACCAGGAAGAAGGCAGCAATAGCCTGAAGGATGACAGCAGGTGTACTGCTATTGTGTAACGCGAATACTTTACGACGACGGAAACCCTCTACCGACATATCCGGCTCTTTCGTCGCCGGCCCATTAAAGTGCTTGGCAATGACGTTCATGTCGGAACGATACAGCCAGGAGATAGTACCGACTTCCATAAACAGCAGCACGACGCCACACATTCCAAAGAACAGATTGCCCGGACCATCTAACGTCATCAACTGTATGGAAAGAGGTAAGACGTTGAGTGCCATCAAACCAAGAGCGTACTTAGGGAAAATCGCAAACGGCAGCATGTGTGCATACACCACTACCAGGAACATAGATACTGCGATCACCCGGGTACTGGAATCCAGACCCGGTAAAATAGCAAGGCCTATCAGGCTCCAGACGGAGATAACCATCATCATCATTCGGGCGAGGCAGTTACGTGCCTGATCCGGGTTTCTTTGTTCAGCGTCTTTGCGCAGGTATCCCCAGGCAAGATAAATGGGCACCAGATAAAAGGTCAGACTGGCGGCAACGACGTACCAGTACTCCAGACCGCTGCGTATCGTTACCATAGCCAGGGCAACCGCACTGAATATCATGGCGATAGCAGACCCACCAATGATACGTTTCATCAGCAAGACTGTTCTCAGCTCAAGAAATTCGCCGTCGTCCCGCATTGTCGGGGGCAGAAACTCTCGCAGGTTCATAAACTTTGGCGCACCTTTTTATTGTTATTAGTCAGGGGCATCCTTGTCTCTACCGGCATAACAGCACCCTGCCAAAGGGTCTCTTTACGCCATTTACCGGTCTATATTACGACAGCATACGCCAATAACTGTGCGCCAGTTAACATTCATCAGAACCTTAAGTTTTATTTACAGGTCAGACTGTATTCAACTGACATTCGTTCACTAAACCGGCCCATAAGAACCTGTTCTGGCGACTTCAGCCGATTAACTCTGATAGTTAAAATATTTGCGTTTGATAGTAATTCGCATTTATAATTGCATTACATTAACAAATGATAGGTCTTCAAGGTTATGTACATCTGCATCTGTAAGGGCGTTACCGATCGCGACATCGTCTCTGCGGCGGAAAATGGTGTAACCAGTATGAGTGAACTGAAAGAATGCACCGGCCTTGCCAGCCAGTGCGGTAAATGTGGCCGTGATGCTAAAGCTATTTTCAAAGAAGCTAAGCAGCAGGCGCAGGCTATGAGCCATCTTTTCAGCGCTGCCTGACAAAATCTCTGGCGGATACCTGATCTGCCAATGGAGTCTTTACGGTCAGTAGAGACTCCTTTATTTGACTGCCCTCCCCCTTCTCACCACAATAATCGAACACCCACTCAGAACAGGAGCAGGCCATGAAAGGCGATCCGAAGGTTATTGATTATCTCAACCAAATTTTAGGCAACGAACTGGTAGCCATTAATCAGTACTTTCTGCATGCGCGCATGTACAAGGATTGGGGGCTTAAGAAGCTGGCCGACCACGAATATCACGAGTCCATCGATGAGATGAAACACGCCGATGTTCTGATTGAGCGAATCCTGTTCCTCGAAGGCCTGCCGAACCTGCAGGATCTGGGGCGTCTCATGATTGGCGAAAACACTCAGGAAATGATTGAGTGTGACCTCAAGCTGGAACTGAAAGCGATTCCAGATCTGAAAGAAGCCATTGTGTACTGTGAAGAAGTCAAAGACTTCGTCAGCCGTGACCTGCTGCAGGACATTCTTGAGTCTGAGGAAGAACACGTTGACTGGCTGGAAACGCAGCTGGGCCTGATCGATAAAGTAGGCATCCAGAATTACCAGCAAGCACAGATGATTGACGAAGACTGATCCAGCTTCCGTTAACCACAAAAAAGCCCGCATCACGCGGGCTTTTTTGTTTCTCGCAGAAGTGCAGTCGCTCAGTAAAGCGACATCCAGTCTGCTTTCAGCATACCTTCACGAATACGCTGTGGGTGATTACCCACATCAATACGCTTCACTTCTTCGCGGGTTGCATAGTTGATGACCGATACCTGATCCGTCTCACTCCAGGAAATCAGGCAGTTCTCACCGCTACGGTCACTGACCGCCCAGTAAGCTTTCTTACCCAGATCTTCGAGCAGCGTGTACTCAAAAGTTTCACGATCAACGATCGCTGCGTAGTCATCCATAGTACCAGCCACACACAGAGAACTGTCATCAGCACTCATGGCCAGACCGTGATGCGCAGAATCATTCACGTAATAAACCTTCGGCAGGTATGGAACATGGTTCGGCAGCTCAGCCAGACGCGTAATGGTCTCGGTTTCCATGTCAAACTCAACCAAACCGTGCAGGAACGACAGCTGGAAGTAGAAGAAACGGTAATCGCTGGTGTGCGCCATCGGACGGATCGACGGGCTCAGATCGCCCAGGCCTGCTTCTTCAAGCTTTGCCTTGATATCGATGTCTTTAACGATTTCTTCTGCTTCGGTGTCATAGACAATGAACTTACGCTCACCACGGGTAGTATCGCGCAGTACCTTGCCGTCGAATGGCATGAATACAAAGCCGATACTTGAGTGGTAGATGTATTTACCATCGTCTGAATAAAGGTTCTCGTGCGGAGAGTTACCTGTTGGGAAGCGACCTTCTTCTTCACCTGTGTACACGTTCAACAGGTGAACAACGCTGCCTGTTGATGCAGATACAGCGACCTGTGTGCCATCTGGTGACAGTGCCATATGGTCAGAGCGGACGCCATCAACTTCAAAGCGCCATACGATAGCACCGGTATCGAGATCCAGGGCGACTACGTCAGCAAAGCTAGGGCGCGATACGATAAGCAGCTCACCGTCCTGAGTGCTGTACATATCGTCAACGTACTGGTCATTGCCTTCACCGATCAGTTGGCGAATGCCCAGGAAGATGGTGTAGCGCCAGAAATCAGCTTTGATCTCTTCCATACGTTCTTCGTAATCGGGAATACCGTTAACGCGACCAATCACGTCATAGGTATCGCCATCAATCACATCAATGGTGCCGTCCCAGTTGTTACCAACAAAGATCGCAGGACGCAGACCATCGGAATATTCAGGAGCTTCCGGTGTTGTTGATTCTTCAACAACAGGCTCTTCAGGAAACAGCCAGTCAAACCAGCCAGCACTGGCAGGAAGTGAGAAAGTCGCTGCCGAAGCGAACGCCAGACTCAGCGCAGTTTTACGCAGAGAAATCATAACAAACCCCAGGATTATTTTATTTTTGTTCTTTCTTTTGGCTTATATCTGCCAGCTCATATCTAGAGAGCAGCGTTGCACAAGGGTACGTTTATCGTACAGGTGGAGCAATAAGCTGGCTGAATTTGGGCACGGACTGGCACCGATTGCCCCAGCTTCAGCTTCTAAGGGCAGGACCGGCTAAGTCAACAGGTGCCAGCAGGCCTGAATTAACACACTGCCCACTACCTATCCGCTACCTGCCCGCTATCTATGACGGTAGAAACGCACTCGAATATTGCAGCCCGCACCATGAATGCACATTACAGCAGAGCAAAATGTATTACCCCCTAAAGACTTACCGGGGTGTGAATTTTTATTAAACAAACCAAAGCGCCTCCAACCGACTGTTTTAAATTAATTTTTTCAGCTTTGGCGCGGGCAAGGCAGTTTATTTGGGGGACGAAATAAACCCAAAGCTGGCCTGGCCGTTGCAACACTCTCTCAGTAAGCGCACAGATGTAAGACAAAAATCCGTTCGCCCCGACAGACAGGAGACACTATGTCGAACGACTGGCAGGACACACTGGATTTTGCCCGCAACCTCAGACACGAGTTACATCGTCATCCTGAGTTAAGCTGGCAGGAGCAGGCAACAGCAAAGCGCATCCGGGATATTCTCGATAATCTGAATATCCGCTGGAGGCGCTGCGCAGATACAGGCACGGTAGCATTGATCAACGAATCAGGTACCACGCCAGCTATCGCCCTGCGTGCCGATATCGATGCTCTCCCAATCATTGAAAACAGTGGCGCGACCTGGGCTTCAGACCACCCGGGCTGTATGCACGCTTGCGGGCACGACGGTCATACAGCAGCCCTGATTGCTACCGCAAAATGGCTCAAACTCCACGAATCTGATCTTCAACGTCAGGTCGTCCTCATTTTCCAACCCGCCGAAGAAGGTGGCCATGGTGCGCGTGAAATGATTGCAGCCGGTGCTCTTGAAGGCGTCGGAGAAATCTACGGCTGGCACAACTGGCCGGCGCTCCCATACGGCACCATGGCCTGCCCTGACGGCCTCGTCATGTGCGGTAATGGTACTTTCTCAATTGATATCAAAGGCCGTGGTGGCCATGCGAGTCAGCCAGAAGTCTGCGATGACGTGGTTCTCGCCGGCGCTGCGATTGTGCAGGCGCTGCAGCAGATAGTTTCCCGTCGCCTCGCTCCACAAAACAACGCAGTGATCAGTATTACCCAATTTAATGCTGGTTCGGCACCTACTGTCATGGCTGACAGCGCCAAAATTCAGGGCAGTATACGAATTCCGGATGAACCGACCCGCGAACAGATTAATGCCTTAATTACCGACACGGCAAAGCATACAGCCGCCGCATATAACACTGAGTGCACGGTAATACACACTCCACGCTACCAGGCGACAATTAACCACCCTCTGCAGGCCACGAATGCCAGAGAAGTCTGGCAGGATATCTACGGCCGTTCGGCGATGGAACACGGTCAGAAAATGCCTGTGATGGCATCAGAGGATTTCAGTTATTACCTACGGGAAATACCCGGCGCTTTTGCACTGATAGGCAGTGATGAAGGCAAACATACTCCGCACCCCTGCCATAGCCCGCATTACGACTTTAATGACCGCCTTATTGAAGACGTGTGCCGCTGGTTCTGCAGACTTACCGGGATGCGTACTCCACCATAAAACTTTCTTCTGAACTGAAAATTCTTATCAATCAGAGGAAATAATTATGACGATTTTCGAACAACGCGAATCCAACATCCGTGCGTACAGCCGTGTTTACCCAGTAACTTTTAAATCAGCTAAAAATGCACGTCAGACAGATGAAAATGGCAAAGAATATATCGACTTTTTTGCCGGTGCCGGCGTGCTTAATTTTGGTCATAACAATGATCGTATGATTTCTGCCATGATCGACTACATGCAGAATGACGGCGTATTGCACAGTCTTGATATGCAAACAGCGGCCAAAGCTGAATTTATGCAGGCCTTTGACGAGGTCATTCTGAAACCACGCAATATGCCGCATAAAATTCAATTTATGGGGCCAACAGGTACCAACGCTGTCGAAGCAACAATGAAACTCGCGCGTCGCGCCACAGGCCGACAGGAAATTCTCGCTTTCAGTAAAGGCTTCCATGGCATGACACTGGGAGCACTTGCTGCCACAGCAAATTCGTATTTCCGCAATGCCGCTGGCGTTCCACTGAATCATGTCCGTCACGAAGCGTTCGGGTGCTCCACCCCGTGCGCAGGCTGTAATCAGGGCTGTGGTCTGGCAAACCTGGACCATATACGCGCCCGCTACAAGGATCCATCGTCCGGCCTCGAAGCACCCGCTGCAATTCTGCTTGAAACTATCCAGGCAGAAGGCGGAGTCAACGTCGCCAGTAAGCAATGGCTACAGGGCATTGCAGCATTAGCGAAAGAGCTTGGTGCGATGTTGATCGTTGATGAAATTCAGGTTGGCTGCGGTCGTACGGGCTCATACTTCAGCTTCGACGATATGGGTATTTCACCCGATATTATCTGCATGGCAAAAGGTATCGGCGGTGTAGGTACGCCAATGGCGATGAATCTGGTACATCCGGATATCGATAAGCTCTGGTCGCCGGGTGAACATACCGGGACTTTCAGGGGGCAGAATCTGTCATTCGTCGCCGGTAAGGTTGCTCTCGAATATTTTAAGAATGCAGACCTGATGGATGAGGTGACAAAAAAACACGAGTTAGTCGAGCAACATCTCACACCGCTTCTACACGCTGATAAAACACTGCAGTTGCGTGGCAAGGGTCTGATTTTCGGTCTGGACATGGGCGACGGTGAACGTGCCGCTGCCGTGGTTGCCGAGTGCTTCAGCAAAGGCCTTATTATCGCTGCCTGCGGCACAGGAGGCCGGGTTCTGAAAATAATCCCACCACTGACAATTCCCGTGAGCGACCTGATTGCGGGGCTCGATACATTGATCGGCGCGGTAAATAGCGTCATGGAGGAAGCAGCATGATTGAACGTGATGATATGACTTTTCCACATTCTGAATACGTGCGCCGGATCGAAGAGTTGCGTGCCCGAATTCAGGAACGCCACCTTGATGCTGTGGTAATTTCTGACCCTGAAAACATTATGTACCTGACAGATTATCAGAC
>JAYNJA010000116.1:0-5402 GCA_038109705.1 Thalassolituus sp.
ACCTTGTAATCAGGGAATAGACGCTCGAATGCGCGGAACCTGTGCCTGAACACCTGTCCGCCAGCGTCTCTGCCGTAAGAGTGTATCACATACTGACCGACCTTTACGCCGATGTGCGTAGGCTCATCGCCCACGAACGCGCACAGAACCATACCGTTGTCGCACTGTTGCCAGCCGTCAGCGCACGCCAGTAGGTCAGCGAACGCTACGCCGGTATGGTAGCCGGTCATGTCGCATTTAAGACCCAGTACGCGCCTGACGTAGTCCATAGCCAGTCCGAAGCAATCGAACGCATATGGCCCGTCCTCACGGTCGCGGTATGGCAGTCCTACGACCGACTCCGCCCACTGTTCAGGAGTCATTACGCAAACTCCAGACCGGGGAACTTGGCTATTGTGTAGCGTTCTGCTACACGCAAGGTGGCTTCATTAACTTCCGACGCCGTGATGGTCACACCGTCGATAGTCATGCTGATGTCTTCCACGGACAGGGTGACGGAGTACGCCGGGATGGTGGACGGCGAAAGCCATTCGTACATAGTCAACTCTACCGGCTCCATTCGCCCGAAGCCGGTTATGTTCTTAATCTGCTGATACACCTGAGTCCCAACGCGCCCGATCGACACAGACACACGGCCCGCGACCGGTCTGGCAATGCGCATATTGACGCCAGTCCATGTCCGCGTCCCAGTGCCGTCGCTCAGTGATGCAGTGTTGACTATGTCGTGTATCAGGTACTGAGTAGTGATGTCTGAGTGAGTGAGTTTAATACCCACACGCTTGACGGTCTCAATGGGTTTTTTGTTGTGAAATTCTTCAAGACTCATTACCAGTCTCCTGTATTCATCGCAAGGTCAAGAGATACGATATCCCACGCGCTGAACTCCGCCAAGTCGTCATAGTCGTATATGCGCTGAATCGACCGGGTGACGATTTCGGCGGAATACTCGAACACATCACCAGTCTGACTGGTCAGTTGCGGATAGCCGGACTCAGTGAAGTGCACGCGGTAGGTGAATATGTCCTGTTCTGTCTTCACAGGCATATCGAACCATCGGAACCCATTGGCGTCCAGCCAGTCGGCAAACGTCACGGCGTCCGCGCCCTTGAACATGAGCCGTATATCCATCGTAATCGGCTCATCGTGCGACATTCGCTGAGAGCGAGGGAACCCGTCTGATATGATATATCCTGCCGCCTGTGACCGGCGTTTGCCGATCAGTGCGGGGCGGATTGAGGGATAGGTGGCGGTTGTCATTTAGGCGCCGTACCCGTCCCAGATAGCAAGACCCTGCAATCTTCCAGAACGCAGAGCGGCGCGCAATTCGTCAGCCGTGACAGCGTGCTTTGTGTTGTCGGCCATTATCCACCCTACCGTGCCAAGCCCCTCGGATTCAATCAATTCGATAGCTGCAATAATATTTACCTCATCTTGTGGTCGCGTTTGCATAACCCGACCGTCGCCAAAGTCGTAAACCATTGACTGTAGCGCAGAGTCTCTGGCGGTCTTCGCTTCAATTCTGGCTGATTCTTTTTGTTTCGCCACGTCCTCTGACTCGATTCTGGCCATCAACGATTCAATGTCATTCAACTCAGATACACTTGACCGTCCGATGATTTTTCTTGCTACGGACACATTAATATCAAAAACCACATGGCGTGCGTTTGTGGTCTCCGGCGCCAGTTGAAATCCGATAATATTGTCATTCTCATTAGTGAGTAAAATCATCATATCACCTTGTACACGGCAGTAATGTTAAACGTTGATTCGCTAACAGTATCCAGTGTTAACGCAGTGGTTATTCTACCAGCGGTAGCAACACCAGCCGAGCTTACCGAGAACTTATCTACACGAAGAGTGTTCCCGGTTAAGGCTGTTGCCTGACTGGCAGTAGATGAGAACTCTCCCAGCTCGATATACATTACAGTGCTGGCGTTCGCTGAATCGAAGTAATAAAAACCATCGCCGGGCCACCCGCCGGGGAGTGCTGCCAAGTCAACGGTGGCGCTACTCCCAGACCACAGCAAGCTCAGCTCATCGGCAAAATACCCAACCGCCGAAATAGCAGCGTGGACGCCAGCCGCGTCCGGGATTTCCCCAGCGGTTCCGGATTCGGCATCCGCAGTGCTGGCGATGTCCTTCACAGCCAACTCGCCGAGGTCGCTATTCAGCGGTACTTCACCCGCCGCAGTTCCGTGATTAACGAAAGCCGCTGTCCCAAACGACGTACCTTCCAGCGTAGTCGCCAAGCTCGCCACTGTGAACGCCCGGGCATCACCACCCGGCGTGCGACCGATAACGAAGTCAGTCACCTCTGGCGTAGTGGCAGACGTGGACGGCCCGTTATACGGGAACGCATAAAACAGCTTTGCGTCACCGGTTGCAGTCAGCCCAACGAACGTATCAGACGCCACGCTGGCCGCCGGAGTGGCGTCAGCGTCAAACGGGACAGTATCCCGGCGTACCAGTTCGCCGCTCGCAGTCAGGCCCACGAAGCCGTCACCAGCAGCTCCCGCGCTCTGAATTAGGTCTGTTAATTCTTTACTCGCCATAGGTCACATAATCCCCTTCGTGTATGACCGGTACGCCTTCGTGAGTAACAAGGTCAACCCGGTCTCTGACCACTATACGTGCAGTATACCGCCAAGTCGCCCGGTCTGTGCATGTCGGCCATTGCAGAAACGCGCACTCAACCAGACTGTAACCGCGTTCGTCTTTCAGTGGCAGCCAGAAAAAATAGTTATCCGCGTTCGGTATCGCGTCCCAAACCGAGTTGCCGAACCCGACCTTAGACAGCCACGATTCGAACTTGGCAGCGTCAAACCGGCTGAACTCAAACACCAAATCCCACTCTTCCCGTGTGCCAGTAGTCCGCCGAACGAAGTAAGCCGGGCCGCTCTGTGGCTGCTGAGTCGTGTACGGGACGCTGACCGTCCGGGACTTGCTAGCGTGCAGCGCCCCGCGAAGCTCCGGCGGATAGTAGTAGCTGGAACTCATTTCGTCCGCCCGTTTGCGCTGGTATTGCGCGTTATTGCGCGGTGCATAGGGCCATGATTGTCCATGTCAGAGATAAACGCCCGAATGGTCAGATTGCCCCGGCCATCATCGCTGACCTCTGATTGCACTCCCGGCTCATTGATTACGCTGACGTTAACGCTGACAGCGCCTCCCGAACCAGACTGCACTGGGTCAACCTGCCCGCGCTCTGAGCCGATAAGGTACTGGCGCCCACCCATACTGAACACTTCCGGGCCAGCCTCACCGACGCGGTACATCTGGCCTGCTTCGGTAGGTCCGCCGGTTTGGCGGCCAGCGGCAGTCTGTCCGATAGCCACGCCCGCAGCGATGCCGGCGGAAGCGTAACCCAGAGCCGTAACACGGGCCGACAGCGTCCCGGTAGGGTCAAGCGTCAGAGCCTGTGCCGCCGCCTGTTGTGTGCTCACGATAATCTGAGCCCCTGCCAGCGCCTGATTAGCCAGAAACACCGCTTTACCAAGCGCGGTCTGTTCAGCGCCAATGGTAGCCACCAGATTGTTAAGCTGACCACCCAGTTGGCTATAAGCGCTGACGTACGTTTGCATGGCCGCAATACGCTGTTGTTGCTGTTGCTGGATGGCTTCAGTCTGCTTCTGTTCCAGCTCCGCCATACGCTCAGTGTGCAGCGCCTTGGCTTCGTACTCGGCTTGGTCGTAGGATTGGCCGATATCAATCTGCTGAGACCGGGCTTCTTCAATCGCAGCCAGACGCATTGCCAGTTGTTCGTCAGCCAGCGTCTGTTCGTCTTGGAATTGAACCTGCTGTTGTGCGATAACCATTTGCGCAAAGCGAGAGCGCGACTCAAGTTCTTTCTGTCTGGCTTGCTCTTCCTTCTCAGCCCGCTTAATGGCTTCCTCTTGCTCAGGAGTCACACGAAGCTCGGCCAGCCTTTTCTCCAGCTCTGCCAGCGCCTCAACGTCCTTTGCCTGATCCTTCAAAAGCTGACTGCGCTCTTTCTCGATTTCAGCCAGCTTTGTGCGTCGGCCCGTGACACCACGGACTGAGCTTATATCGAATTCGTCAAGCTCTTTGAGCGCGTCGGTTGATTCCTGAATCCTGTCCTTCAGAACGGAAATAGCGCCAGCGGCCTGCTCTATCCGTGTAGACCTCAGTCCTGAAATTGTGTCGTCAATCGTGTCATTGAACTGGCTGGCAGCGTCGTCAGCGTTAAACAGTGATGTAATAAACGGCCCAGCAAGCGCCGCAGTGATACCAGCGACGGCACCAAGAAGCGGGAACCCGAGAACAAAGCCGATGTCAGCGGCCTGCATGGACAGCGCCTGCATGACGTTGGTTCCGTTCGTGACCTGTCCGACGAATTGCTGGATTTGGATGCCGGCAGCGCCAGCCTTGCGCCCGAAGTTGCCCATGCCAGCGCCTGCCCGTGACGTGCCTATGGTGACGGAATCAAACGACTTCCCCATACGGGCATTAGCCGCCTCAACCGTCCGAACCGCGTCAACAGCTTTTTCCGTGCGAACGTCGATATCGTAGTAAATAGTGCCCGCGTTGCTGTCTGCCATTATTTTCCAACCTTCGCCATGAGTGCATCAACTTCGGCGTCCTGCTTGGCTTTATCGTAAATCTTGTCAGGGAACTTAACCATCATTCCGGCCATGAATTCGTGCATCGTCAGATTCCACGCTTCGTCCCACGACAGACCCAGACGGTCTTTATCGACAGCCGCCCACACATAGTCCAGAGCGTTAAACTCCGGAGCACGGTGCGTTTCTGATTGCTCGCCAGTGGTCTTGACGCCCTCCCGGCCTTGTAAGCCGTTGCGCAACAGCGCGAACGCCAGAACGCATAGCTCAGAGTCCGGGATTTCGCCAGCGCGTTCAACGCAGATACCGGCCACGCCCTCTGTATGGCCTATCAGGTCGTTCAGTTCCGAGTGATTGGCGCCAACATAACACGCATCCATAACCAGACGCGCCGCGTGAACGTCATTGCGCTGGACGGAATGCCACAAATCAAATACGGAAACGCACTGGTGCAGGTTGTCCAGAGCGCGAAAAGAGGGCCGGAAAACATATTCCCGGCCATCATAGATTACGCCGATTTCACCGGAGTCTAAGCGGGCCATGTGGCACCGCCTTAGCTCGCCGCAGCGTCAGTGATGGTAGGCGCACTGGTGCGCGTAGCTTCAAACGACAGAGCCGCCGCGCCATCGTGCGGGAACTCTTCGCCCACGCTGGTCAGCAGATACTGAGCCACTTCTGTGCGGTTCTGCGCAACGCTGGACGCGTCTGACTTCGGACGCACGGTGCGGAACAGTACGCAACGGTCAGTCTTGCTCTGGCTTGACGGGTCCTTGAAGAACTCTTCAAGGTCGTCAACCGCCGCCCGGCGTGTTTCGTCGGACC
>JAYNJA010000116.1:5412-8935 GCA_038109705.1 Thalassolituus sp.
GGAACCCGGATAGATGGAAAACGAAATGGTGCCACCCAGAAACGTCTCGATAAACTCCCGGTGACTCCCCGGGGAGTCGTCGCTGGTCACGTCAACAGTGTCAACCTGACCGGACTTGCTTTTCGTGGTGCAACCGCCCAGAGTCACCCATGCCGGGGTATCCACGTCATAGGACACCTCAAGCGACACCAGTTTACCGGCCATGCCTGCTGTATTGCTCATAATATAGCCTCAGTGCGCCCATACCGGGCGATTAAATTCATGGTATAGCCCTTACGGCCATCCTTCATCTGTACCGGCAGTATACCGCCTACGATGTCAATATTATAGAGACCCGACGGCCCGCCACGGTAGTCGTATTGCATGATGGTGACTTTGATTTGCTCCATCAGCGTTCGTATATCTTTTACGTTTATGTCTTCGTTGGATTGCTGAACCAACATAATCGACACCGGCTGAGCTTCCAGCGTGTTCGACACCGCGCCGCCCTCTGAGCGAATCAGGAATATCGGCTCATTACCGACTGGCGTATCCCGGAAGAACTCCTTCTGCACGGTGAACGCGGGAAACTCCGTCGCGATGTCCAGAACGGTCTCTAAGTCGTCAACTACGTTCATACTCACTCCTCAGCGCCGCGTGGACTTCTGCCCTGCCATCGCGTTCAAACCCCTTGCGCAGAAACTCATGCTCTGCACCGGGCTTCTGCCAGTTCTTCGGCCCGCCATCGTGGACGTATCCGGCATATTCAGCGGTATACCCTACGCGCCCAGTGAAGCCCGTCGCGGTCGGAAACACGGATATAAACCGGCTGTTAATCAGGTTTCCGGTATCAACCGGCGTCAGCATAGTGGCGTATTGAGCGCCAATCATCAGCGCCTTCTGCACCGCGTTCTGGGTTGTGGTTGTGGTAATCCGACCAACAAGCCGACCCAGCGCCGCGTTGGTTTCCCGCACTCCACCGACCTTAGACATATACCACCCAATCCGGTTGCCCGCCCATACTTGGCAGTGACGTCATTTTGCGCACTGCGCGGATGTTGTATAGTTTTGACTCTGGTGCGTAGTCAGCCAGCGCGCCTATAAAAATCTTTTCGTTAACCATCCCTTCTACAGCGGAGTCGGTCGTATAGATTACGAACTCAGGCACAAACTCCGTGCCGGTATCGTCGCGAACCAGCTTCTCACCGGCTCCAATTTCGCAGCGGATTTCGGATATCGCCGTGGTGTTCACAACGTCGCCGTAAGCGTCGTACGTAAAGTCATAAACCGTCACAGTCTGATTCTGAAACCGCGCCGCTACGCTGCTCATATTCCGTCCACGCTATCAAACAGGCACTGAGCGCCGCCATTGCCCACTACGCCAGTTACGCATCCGGTCTTGTCCATAGCCACCAGAGCCGACCACGCCGAAGTAGTGGAGCCGTCTTTGTACGTCACAGCGGCGCCGGTTGCGGCCCGTTCGCTCTTGAGGTCGCCAGAACCAGAGGCCAACTGAACCAGATGCCCTGCACCCAACAGCTTCAGCGTGTGCTGTAGGTCAGAGTCCGACACGTTAGCGTCAAGACATGCGTCAGCGGCGTCAACCGCTGCGATAAAGCCATTCAGCACGGAATCAGGCAACCCGGACGGGTACGCCTCTTTGAGTTCTGCCAGCGTTACAGTAGCAGCCATCAGATTAACCCTCCCGCCTTCGCCAGCAGTCCGCCAATCACTCCAGCAACGGCAACGGAGCCGCCAACCTTGAGCCAGACAGACCACATAGCGCCGGTCATTACGTCGTTTCTGCCCGCGTCCACCATCAGTGCCCGAATGTCATCGTCATGGCCGTCAAGACGTTTGCCGAATCGTTCGTTGATAGCTTGCTGGTTGGTGTGCCGCTCTTCGGATTTCGCCATATGCTGAGCAAGGTTTTTCAGCTCTGCCGTCAGCTCACGAACCGCACCCGTCGCGTGGCGTGTTTCCGATATTGCTTGCACCGCAATCGTTCGCATTTCGTGCACTTCTGACTCTACCCGCTGTAAACGCTCTTCCATAACTCAACCAATACAAAATGACAACTGAGCACAGTTTAACCTCACCCCTTGCACATAGAAAGGTCGCATGATACAACGTTAGTATAAACAACAACACAGGGTTATTGCATGTCGCGTAATGACAGTGATATCAGAATGACGCGAACGGCAGAGCACCAACAGACAGCTGACGACATTGCAGCGGATATTGAGGCGTTTCTGGCTAAGGGCGGGTCGATAACAGTGGAGCCGGACGACGCTACAGCCGACCGGTACTTAATTCAGATTGACAAAGGACTCAAGAATGCAAGACGCAAACGGCCCGATAAATTCCAGTTTAATGGCGCGCTGTGAGTGCGCAGAGTGCGACCGGTTGCGGATGTTTCTGGATAATAACGAACGACTGGAAGCGCTCGAAGACGCCCGCCGCGAGACGCTGGCTATTTTGTATGCTCTTTTGAATTCGCATAATTAAATGTTGCCAGCCCTGCACCAAGCGCCCCGGACACGGTGACAAAGAATCCCGCGTCCATGTTGGCGCTTATCGCCTGTCCTGCCATGTACAGCAGTACCAGCACGCCCTGAGCTGCGATGTGCAGCCTGTGGGCGCGTAGTTTTCGCTGACCGTTAGCGTTCGCTGACAAAGACATAAGAGCCGCTCTCCGCTGTTACGTTCGTTGTGTCGCTCAGGTTTGCAACCTGAAATTTAATGTAATCATTCTGATCAAGTTCAAACGGGACGATATTCACAAAGTTGGCTTTATCGGTAGTGATGATAAAGTTGTTAATCGTTTGGACCTGTGGCACTTCGATATCCACAAATGTGGACGCAGAGTTATCCCACTTAACCAGCTTCAATCCGATTTCGTCGCCCTGACCGCCTGCGATGTTAACGGACAGGCTAGCTACAAACTCGCGTGGCGTGTTGCCGATATTTCGCAGCTGACCGTTAGCCGGTG
Organism: Thalassolituus sp.; assembly: GCA_038109705.1. Taxonomy (GTDB): domain Bacteria; phylum Pseudomonadota; class Gammaproteobacteria; order Pseudomonadales; family Oceanobacteraceae; genus Thalassolituus. Next base: position 8,384 of record JAYNJA010000116.1, read on the forward strand.
AATCAAAGTGCTGCAGGTCTGAAGCGGTAAACGTGCCCGCCAAATCCACATACGCCCCGGCAGTTGAGATTGTCGTGGTTGTCTCTGTGGTAACAGTTAGGCGTCCACCAACGTTCGTGTTATCAACTCCCACACAGTCCTTAAACAGAGCGCAAATATCAGCGCCTGACATGTTTGGGATAATCGTCGAGTCGTCGGGGTCAAACACGCCGCTACGCTGTAGCAGAGCGCCATTCACCTGCACCGTGGACGGGTTTGGAAACTGAGCCGGAGTGAAGTCGAACAGCGATGCTGTAGCGCCCAAGTCTGCGTTAATGTCTGTAAGGAATCGGCCCGACATAGAGAAACCGACACCAGCCTCAAACAGCGACGCATTCATGGCCGCATCCAGTCCGCGCACGATTGACGTGGTGATTCGATAACCGCCAACCCACGCTCCGGACAGTGTCAGCGTGGGAGTTCCACCGAGTCGCCCGGTTCCGGTTTCCAGACCCTGACGATAGCCGTTAATCTCACCCAGAGAGGTGCAGTTGTTGTAGTTGACTTTTTCGA
>JAYNJA010000117.1:0-8861 GCA_038109705.1 Thalassolituus sp.
CCTTTATACAGAATATATATCCCGGGGGCCGGTTGGCCGATATCAAGAATGACATCACCGGCACGGAAGAACACCAGATCCAGGCGGCTTTTCAACCACTCAAGCTGGCGTTCCTCAAGAAAGCTGAACGGAGGCTGATCAAGATTAATCTGAATACTCATCTTCCCTGCCATCCCCCTCCGATGTTTGGTCAGTCACCGAAAAATACCACATAGCCAGAATCGTAATACTGATCGAAAACAAGGCCGGATTACGCCAGGGGAAAATTGCCTGCTCAAAACCGAACCAGTCGATCACTACCATTGGACCCGTAAAAACCGCTGCGGTCGCCGCAATCAAGCCGCACCAGCCTCCGATTAGCGCTCCCCGTGCTGTCAGCCCCTCCCAATAAAGTGCACCGAGTAGCAAAGGCACGTTCACACTGGCGGCGAAAGAAAATGCGAGCCCTACCATATATGCCACGTTCTGTCCTTCAGACAACAAGGCAATAACGATGGCAGTGCTGACACTGATCGTGCTGGCAAAGCGATGCAGGCGCTGTTCCTGACGATAATTCCGGGTTTTTCCCAGAGTCAGGGCATACCAATCATGCGATAAAGCAGAACTGCCGGTCAGGATCAGTGATGTCATCACAGACAAGAGCACAGTCATCAGGACTGCGGTAAAAACACCGGCAACGAGATCTCCGCCAACGACGGAAGCAAGATATACCGCAGCCAGGTTCGCCCCCTCTGCGGACGCCTGTGGCGGCATATCCGGCAGGCGGGCAATAATCAGAAAGCCGAGCACAATGATCAGGATGTAAAACAGGCCGATAACCCCAGTCGCATAGAAGACCGACATACGCGCACGGCGCTCGTCAGAGACAGAAAAGAAGCGACTCATAATATGCGGCAAGCCAACGGGCCCCAGAATTAACGCAATGCCCAGACTCAGCAGCGCCAGGGCACTTTCTCCGCCCGTCAGATAGAAATGTCCTGCCAGCGACATTTCAGCGGCATGACCGCCTGCGCCCTGCACTTCTGTGACCTGAAGAACATTAAAAAGCGCCGGCCATTCGTGCCCAGCCGAAAAGTAAGCCAGTGCTGTCACCAGCAGAGTGACTGAGAAAATAAGGACTGCCTTAATCATCTGCGCACGCGACGAGAAAATCATATGCCCGGTAACCGCGGTCACCAGCGCCAATGCCGCTAAAGCAAACAGACTCGAGTCATAGCCGTAGCCGAACAGGTACTCCAGCAGATAGGTCATGGCGACAAACTGTGCAGCAAGATAAATCACCACAACCGGAAAATAGCCAAAGGTACCCAGTAAGACTATTGAGGGATTACTGAACCGGTCGTTTAACACATCCGCTAAGGTGTAACGGCCTATTGAGCGTAACTTATCGGCAAGAAGAATTAATATCAGTGGCCAGCCCGCAAAGAAACCAACAGCGTAAAGCATACCGGCATAGCCAGAGGTCACAATCAGCCCACTGATGCCCAGAAAAGACGCGGCTGACAGGTAATCGCCAGAAATAGCCAGGCCATTACGAAAACCACTGTACTCGTGACCGACGGCATAGAACTCTGCTGCAGTGCGAATACGCCGCGCGCTCCACAACAACAGCAGAATCAGCGGCAGGAAGCTGACAAGGAAATACATCGCTGCGCCATTGAGATCGGCCATCATAAGCCTACGTCCCGACGAATCGCCTGCATTTCTTCGTCATAAACCGTATTCATGGTCTTAACATATATACCTGTCACCAGAAACTGCAGCAGAATCGTAAACACAGCAATCGGAATCAGCCAGGGCGTAGGGTTGATCGTACTGACCGGTGTCAGCAGTACTTCAGGAAAAAGACTGAAACAGATAAGAAAGACCAGATAGCATCCGGCCACCACACTGGCCATCCGTCGCCGGTAGGCACGGATACGCAATCGCAGCGCGGTATAGTCCGGATGAACCAGCAACTGCAGATGTAAATTGCGTTGATCTGTCGGCATAACCACAACCCGGACATGAGGAGCTTTCAGTGTACTGCAGCGTCAATTTGACGACTTCACGACCATAGTCGAAATGGTCTTTTGGGTCATGAACCGCAGCACTTATCCGGCAGCTGAAACAGACAGGTTGATGATGTCGCCGGCTTAACCGATACTGGATTACTGAATAGTTATAAATAATAAAAACAGATCACATTCAGGACGTGCTTATGGTCTCCAGCTGGCAGTTACTGGTTATTTCGCTGGCATATATCGCCATCCTCTTCGCCATCGCATGGTACGGTGACCGACGGGCTATCGGCGGTCGACCATTACATAATCGCGGACTGATCTATAGCCTGTCACTGGCGGTTTACTGTACCTCATGGACCTTTTACGGCGCCGTCGGTCAAGCAGCAACCAGTGGCTGGTTATTTCTGGCGATCTATACCGGCCCCATTCTGTTTCTTCTGGTGTTCTGGCCGTTGCTGGAACGCATCATCCGCATCACCAAAGAAAAACGTCTGACCTCCATCGCCGACTTTATTGCCACCCGTTATGGCCGCGATCATGGCCTTGCTGTACTGGTCACCCTGGTAACTATGCTTGGAGTCATCCCATACATTGCTCTGCAGCTGAAGGCCATCGCCACCACCTTTGAGTTACTGACCCAGCCGTCTGGCATGCTACAAGGGATTCCCGATCTCATCATTCATGATACGGCCTTCTACGTCAGCCTGTTGATGGGTATTTTTGTCGTGGTATTCGGTACCCGCGATATCGATGCCAGTGAACAGCATCCCGGTATGATTCTGGCCATTGCCTTTGAGTCCATCGTGAAACTTCTGGCCTTTGTCGCCGTCGGTATATGGGCTATGACCTCACTTTCCGATCAGCCTGACGATATTGTCCGTCTCGCCCGCGCCGCCACACCTGAGCACCCCTTGTTCGACAGCAGTTTTGTGTCTGTGTCTTTCATACTGCAATCGCTGCTGGCCGGCTTCGCGATCCTATGTCTGCCGCGTCAGTTTCAGGTTGCCGTAATTGAAAATGAATCCACCAGTCACATTCAGAGTGCGCGCTGGATGTTCCCGCTGTATCTGGGCCTCATGATGTTGTTTGTCGCCCCCCTGGCTCTCGCTGGTCAGCTGTTCCTGTCAGACCCCGCCTACACTCCAGATACCTTTGTCATCAGCCTGCCAGTCAGCATGGGACAGGATGCTCTGGCCATTCTGGCATTTATCGGTGGTGCCAGCGCCGCCACTGGTATGATTATTGTCGCTACCATCGCCGTCAGCACGATGGTCTCTAACGAACTGGTACTGCCAGTCATCTTCCGTCGTCAGCAACGGGAAGGACAACAACCGGAGAGCGTTTACGGCCTGGTTCTGACAGTACGTCGTGTCGTCATTCTGCTGCTGATTCTGTCGTCCTATCTGTTCTACCGGATTGCCGGCGAACTGGACTCTTTGGCAGCGATCGGGCTACTTTCCTTTGCCGCTATCGCCCAATTTGCACCGGCCCTGTTTGGTGGGCTGTTGTGGCAAGGCGCTAACCGCCAGGGCGCAATCGCCGGCATTCTTGCAGGCACCTTTGTCTGGTTTCAGCAGTTATTCTGGCCACTGATCAGCCAACAGTTCGGTAGCTCTGGTAACGACAGTTTCGTCCCCTTCGCTTTATTTGGCTTCGACATGGATGACTTCAGTTTTACCGTCATTCTTAGTCTGGTAGTAAATATTACTCTGTATATTGTGTTCTCTGTTGTCAGCAGCGCTTCTGTCCGGGAGCGCATGCTGGCAAGCGACTTCACCAGTGTACGTGCCGTCCCGGAGCGTCGCCCAAAAACCAATTTTGACTGCAAAGTCGACGACGTAAAAGTCGTCCTTGAACGTATTCTCGGCAATGAAAAGGCCGATGCATTCTTCCATGAATATCAGGCGACACACGGCCTGCAATATGACAATGCAGCAGCCTCAGATGAACTCCTGCACGACGCTGAGAAGTTACTCGCCTCTGTCGTAGGATCATCGTCTGCCAAGCTGATTTTCTCTACTCTGCTGGGCGGTGAGCAGATTCAGATAAAAGACCTCACCCTATTGGCCAGTGAGGCATCAAACGCCTTTGCCATGAGTCGGGAGCAATTACAAGCAGCTCTGGAAAATATCCGTCAGGGTGTCAGTGTCATCGATAAAGATCTGAAATTAGTCGCCTGGAACCACAGATATACCGAGTTGTTTAATTACCCGAGCGGCTTCATTCACGTGGGTAAACCAATCGAGGAAGTTATCGCATACAACGCAATGCGCGGTTTCTGCGGCGACGGAGAAGTCGAAGAACAGGTACAGCGACGAATGAGCTTTCTGCGCTCCAGTTCTGCACACGAATTTGAGCGCCAGCTTCCTAATGGCGTGGTTGTATCCATGCAGGGGCACCCGATGCCTGATGGAGGCTTCGTCACCAGCTTCACTGACATTACCATTCACCGACAGGCCGAGCAGGCATTGAAAGAAGCAAACGTCAGTCTCGAGCGACGCGTTGAAAAGCGCTCTCAGGAGCTCGACCAGCTGACTTCACAATTGATCGAAGCTAACCAGAGTAAAACCCGTTTTCTGGCCGCCACCGGGCACGACCTGATGCAGCCACTTAACGCAGCGAAACTATTCGCCTCGACACTTTCTCAACAGGATCTTTCTGAGCGGCAGTCCGAACTACTGACTCATCTGGAGGGCGCACTCGAAAGTGCTGAAGACGTGCTCTCGCACCTGGTCGAAATATCGAAACTGGATTCCGGCGCAATGGAGCCCAAGCTGCGCCCGGTAAGTCTTGAAGCCATTCTGAAACCGTTAAGAGACGAGTTTGGTGCCCTCGCAGAACAACGCGGTATTGCCCTGAAAGTGCGCAGTACTGACGAGTGGGTAATGAGCGACAGTCACTGGCTACGCCGTATCGTACAGAACTTCATCAGTAACGCTGTGCGTTATACCAACGATGGCGGCATTCTTGTCGGCTGCCGCAAGCGAGGAAAATATATCCGTATCGAAGTCTGGGATACCGGACCGGGAATCCCGGACGATAAAATCGAAGAGATTTTCAGAGAATTCCGACGTCTCAATAACGGACGCCAGGACAGTAAAGGTCTGGGACTGGGCCTGGCGATTGTCGACCGTATGGCCAAGCGAATGGATCATCCCGTCGACGTACACTCACGTGTTGGTCATGGTACTTGCTTCGCAATCACACTGCCGCTGGCCGAAGCGCCCGCTCAGATTCCGGAGGTAGCACCAGTAACCACCGGGAACAGCGCAAGCTTTGAACATCTGAAAGTGTTCTGTATCGACAACGATCCGGAAGTACTTGAAGGAATGAAGGCGCTGTTATCCAGCTGGGGCTGTCAGCTTTACGCGGTAAGTAATGAGCATGACGCGGCAGAGGCCCCCTTTCTCCCGGATATTATGCTGGCGGATTTCCAGCTCGATGGCGATGTTACCGGCCTTGATGTGATGAAACGCCTGCGCCGTCAGTTCGGCGATGAAAAAATTCCGGGAATACTGATTACCGCCGATCCACGTGAGCAGGTCGCGGACAAAGCAAAGCAGGATGGATTTCAGTTTCTCAGTAAGCCGGTAAGACCGGCGTCACTGAGAGCACTTATGCGGAGGATAATTCGTCCGCTGTAAACTGAGCGCTGATCGTCAGCCGCAAGCGCTCATAGCTTTCAGCCGCAAGCGTCTGTTTAATCGTCAGCCGCAAGCGTCTGTTTAATCGTCAGCCGCAAGCGGCTCGGTCGCCAGATCGTTTTTCTCGATGTCGAGGCTTTGAACAGCAATGACCGCCTGAGTGCGGGTACGAACACCCAGCTTACGGAAAATCGCAGTAACGTGAGCCTTAATCGTCGCCTCACTCACCTCAAGATCGTATGCGATCTGCTTATTCAGCATGCCTTCGGCCATCATAGTCAATACACGGAACTGCTGAGGTGTCAGACTGGCTAACTTACCCGCCAGATCCATAGAAACCTGATCCGGCGCATGTTGATGCTGGCGGGCTTTCAACGGCAAGTAGATATCGCCGTTCAACACCTTGCCAATCGCTTCAGAGATATCTTCCAGGGATGATGATTTAGCAATATAACCAGATGCTTCATGGTCGATCGACTGACACATAATCGCCGGATCTTCGCATGCAGACACCACAACCACCGGAATTTCCGGATAATGCGAACGCAAGAACACCAGCCCCGAAAAGCCGTGGGCGCCCGGCATATTCAAATCAAGAAGTACAAGATCGGCATCGCTGTGATCTTCAGTCAGGGTCTGTAATTCAGGAAGGCTCTCCGCCTGAACAATTTCAGCCGACGGCGCGATCTGCTTAACCGCCTGTTGCAACGCTGTGCGGAACAAAGGGTGGTCATCGGCGATAATTATTTTCCTGGCCAGTTGCATCTCAGTCTCCTGCAGAAATACATTTCTTTTTATTATGGGCCAAAAACGCAGAAATGCCGGACAGTGCCCGGCATTCCAATTTAACCGTTATCAGCGATTTAACCGCTGATCGATCAGAGTATCAACTACTGAAGGATCTGCGAGGGTCGAGATATCCCCGAGCGCATCATGCTCGTTGGCTGCAATCTTCCGCAGGATACGACGCATAATTTTGCCCGAACGGGTTTTTGGCAATCCTGGAGTGATCTGAATCAGGTCTGGCGTTGCCACCGGACCAATCTCCTGGCGCACCCAGGCGCGCAGTTCTTTCGCCAGTTCTTCAGAAGCTTGCTCACCGGCATTCAGAGTCACATAGACATAAATGCCCTGTCCCTTAATGTCATGTGGATAGCCCACCACGGCTGCTTCGGCGACTTTCTCATGCGCCACCATAGCGCTTTCGATTTCTGCGGTGCCCATACGGTGGCCAGAAACGTTAAGAACGTCATCGACGCGACCGGTGATCCAGTAGTAACCATCTTCATCACGACGTGCGCCGTCGCCGGTAAAGTACATACCGCGGAAGGTGGAGAAATACGTCTGAACAAAGCGTTCATGGTCACCGAAGACACTGCGAGCCTGCCCCGGCCAGCTATCAACCATCACCAGGTTACCTTCGGTTGCACCTTCCTGAATCATACCGGCGTTATCCACCAGTGCAGGCTGTACGCCGAAGAAAGGTCGGGTCGCTGACCCCGGCTTGAGTTCGGTTGCGCCTGGTAATGGAGTGATCATGATGCCGCCGGTTTCGGTCTGCCACCAGGTGTCCACAATCGGGCAACGTTCATCACCAATGGTCTTGTAGTACCAGTTCCAGGCTTCCGGGTTAATCGGTTCGCCTACAGAACCCAGCAGGCGCAGAGAAGAACGGCTTGTACCTTCGACCGGCTTAGTGCCTTCGGCCATCAGAGAGCGGATCGCGGTAGGCGCGGTGTAAAGAATATTCACTTTGTGCTTATCAACGATCTGCGCCATGCGGGAGCTGTCCGGATAATTCGGCACACTCTCCATCATCACGGTAATACCACCATTTGCGAGCGGTCCGTAGAGCAGATAGGTGTGGCCGGTAATCCAACCTACATCCGCTGTACACCAGTAAACATCGCCATCGTGATAATCAAATACGTACTGGTGCGTGATTGACGCCCAGACCATATAGCCACCAGTGGTATGCAACACGCCTTTCGGCTTGCCCGTCGAACCAGAGGTGTAAAGAATAAACAGCGGATCTTCTGCCGCCATTTCTTCCGGCGGGCAATTAGCTGACGAGATTTTAATCAGATCGTCATACCAGACATCACGAGCACTGTGCCAGGCGATGTCAGCTCCCGTACGCTTAACTACGATCACTTTATCCAGTGAACGGATGCTTGGGTGTGTCAGAGCTTCATCAACGTTCGCTTTCAGTGGAATACCACGACCACCACGAACGCCTTCGTCTGCGGTAATAACAATCTTGGCGTTACTGTCTTCAATACGGCCGGCCAGTGCATCCGGCGAGAAACCGCCAAATACGACCGAGTGAATTGCACCGATACGAGCACAGGCGAGCATGGCTACTGCGGCTTCAGGAATCATCGGCATGTAAATACAGACGACATCGCCCTTGCGCACACCCTGACCACGCAGCGCGTTACCAAAACGGGAAACCTCTTCGTGCAGTTCGCGAAAAGGAAATGTGCGATCTTCAGCCGGATTATCACCTTCCCAGATAATGGCTGTCTGGTCCCCCCGGGTTTCGAGGTGGCGATCGAGACAGTTCGCTGCAGCATTCAGAGTGCCGTCTTCGAACCAGCGGATATCGACATTATGATCATCAAAAGAAACATTCCGCACCTTACTGAAAGGCTTCATCCAGTCAATGCGTTCATTTGCCTGATCGCGCCAGAAACCTTCAGGGTTAATGACCGACTGCTGGTACATCTCAAGGTACTTATCATTATTAATCCAGGCTGAGTCAGCGTACTCGGGTTTTACGCTGTATACCTTCTGATCACTCATTATTCTTTCTCCTGTGAAAAACGCTGCCCGCGGAAAGGCTGGTGATTAATGTCAGTGTCAGCTAATCCGGGCCATTGGCTGAATTAGACATAGGTCTACTCAACAGCAATGTCATGACTGTTGCCGCAGCGGCAAAGAAATTGTTCAACAGGTGTTAGTGATAGCACAAACAGACCGTTATGACAGTTATGGGAGGTGTATTTCCAGGGATTTATCCCTTCAGGCTGGCTGAGTCCAACAGGCGGTCTATCGTCTGCTTCGACCTTTGGCTAATTCCACTGCACAGATTTTGTGCACCATAGTGAAGCTGCACAACACAATAACAGGAGAGTGAGCATGCGCAAGACACCTATAATCCTGCTGGCCGCAGCACTGCCAATGGCAGTAAACGCCGCAAACACCGAGTTCA
>JAYNJA010000118.1:0-8799 GCA_038109705.1 Thalassolituus sp.
CTTTGGGGCTGATCGAAGGGCTTGCCGCAGACTCAGAGAGGGTAACTGTTCCCGGTTTCTTTGGTGGCCGTTTTCATCGTGAAGAACATATTCTGCCGGATTTAATCCGTATGCTCGGTGAACGCCGGGAAGATGCGAAACGACATGGGAATACTCCTATGTCACAGGCGATTAAAATCATCATGGCTTCCTGTTATGGCGTGCTTGGATCGGATGGCTGCCGTTTCTATGACACACGGTTGTCTGCCTCTATTACCAAGCGTAGCCACCATATTATCCAGCGCACCAGTGATTACATCCGTTCGAAAGGCTACGACGTTATCTACGGCGATACCGACTCGGTATTTGTCTGGGTAAAACGTCCGCTCAGCGATGTTGAGGCAGATGACATAGGTAAGGCACTTGCGATTGCTATCAATGACTGGCTCAACAATGAACTGTCTGCCGATTTCGGACTCCAAAGTTATCTGGAACTGGAATACGAAACACATTACCGCGACTTTTTTATGCCGTCGATCCGAGGGCAGGAAACCGGCAGTAAAAAACGTTACGCCGGTATTAATGCCCGCACAGATACGCTGGTTTTTAAGGGGTTAGAAGCGGTTCGTAGTGACTGGACCTTATTGGCAAAAAACTTCCAGCGTGAACTTTACCGTCGTGTTTTTGCGGGAGAGGCCTGGCAGGAATGGGTTCGTAATGAAGTGATTGCGTTATTTGCCGGACAGCGTGATGATCAGCTGGTTTATCGTAAACGCCTGCGCCGCCCGTTACCTTTGTACCAGCGTAGTCGACCGCCGCATGCAAAGGCCGCCGCTGTGATGGACGCCTGGTTACAGGCAAATAATCGCCCACCAAGGTATCAGGACCGGGGTGGACGTATCAGTTACCTGATGACAGTGAATGGCCCTGAGCCAGAAGAAATCAGCCGTTCGGTCGTGGATTATCACCACTACCTCGAAAAACAGTTACAACCGGTTGCTGAAGCGATTTTTCAGTTTACCGGCGATTCATTTACGCAGCTGGCGGGACAACAACCGTCGCTGTTTAGTTAGCCGTAAGGAAAATACATGATCAGATGCATGTTGGTAGATGACGCAGGCAACACCCGCACCGGCGGTAGTGAACTGCTGATTGAATGGCAGCGCAACCGCGAAGGTCGCATGTGGCTGGACATTCAGGAAGAAGACGAAGCTGGCGAGCGTAAGTTGCTGGAAAAACTGGGCTGCCACGCGCTGGCAGTGCAGGATGCTCAACGACATCGCCATCCACCGAAGCTCGAAGAGTTTGATGATTCTACATTCGTGCTGTATCGCGGTATCGCCAGTTTTAATGCTGAGCTTGAGCACGACTCGCAGAATATCGCCTTCTTTATTGCCGACAACACTTTGATTACCCGCCACCCGAAAGAAGCGAGAAGTATCGAAAAGCTTTTTAGCGACCAGGGTTCTAATCTTCTGAAGCAAGGTCCGGGCTTTCTGGCTCTGAAGATTATGCACACGTCCGCGGGCCTCTATCTCGACGCGCTACTCGAATTTGAGACTCATCTGAGTGATATCGAAGACTCGCTGCTGAATGACGGCAACGACGAGCTGATGCGCGAGCTGGTGACTTACCGTACCCGTCTGGTTAAATTACGTCGTCTGTTTAATTATCACCGTAATATCACCGATGAATTACGCAGCGACGATTACATCGCACTGAGCATTAAAGACGATGCGATGAGCCATGCGATTACTGACCTGCATGATCGCTTTGACCGCCTGTATACGCTGGCTGAAATTTTCTACAGTATCGCTGGTGATCTGATTGATGGTTATATTTCGATTGCCTCGCACCAGCTGAACCGCACCATGCAGGTGTTGACGGTAATTACCGCGATTTTTGTTCCGCTGGGTTTCCTTGCCGGCCTGTACGGTATGAACTTCGAGTACATACCGGAATTGCATGTGAAGAATGGCTATTTCTTCCTGCTCGCTGCCATGGGCACGATCGCTGTTGGTTTGCTGGCGCTGTTCCGCAAAATCCGCTGGCTGTAAGTTCTTTAGCTAAAGCTGTTCAGGGCTCTGAGTTCTCAGAGCCCGCAACTGGCAACATCCTCTGGCAGCAATGCTTCGTATGCTTCATCCGTCAGGCTATAAAGAAAGCATTTCAGCGCTTCAATATCACTATCCGAGAGCTTTGGCCCGGTCTGCAGGATATCGGTTGAGATATTGTCGGCGACTTCAGGTGCGGCCCAGGCAATACCTGTTTCAGGGTTGATCTCATTATCTGAGCCAGCGAGATGGCGGTCGTAAAAGCGAATAACGGTATCCAGGGACTGGAATACGCCGTTGTGCATATAAGGTGCCGTGACGCCGACATTACGCAGGGTCGGAGTGCGGAATTTGCCCCCAAGAGTGCTGGTATCTGTACCGTCAGGCAAAGCTTCTGAGCTGGCGAGGCCAGTGTCCTGGTATTCAGCTCCGAGGCCATTGGCATTACGCAGTGCTGTATTTACTGGCACACCAATATTATGAAACTCGTAATTACTGAAGGTTTCGCCTTTGCTGCCTTGTGTCTTCAGCTGGTGGCAGGTGGCGCAGTTAGTAAATTGCTGTGAGAAAAACAGTGCCTTACCAGCCGCCGCTTTTGAAATAGGGCTGTATTGATAGTCGCCGCTTAAAAAACGGTCATACTTTGAGGTGTAAGGTGCGAGGGCGTCAGTTTGTTCAAACGCTGCAATGCTGTCTTCAATGGCTGCATAGGCCGCGTCGGTATCTTCAAAAATGTCTGCACCAAACAACTGTGTAAACGCGGTTTCGTAATCGCTGTTTTCGCGTATCCGGGTAATCACGCTCGTTTTATCGGGCATATTCATTTCTCCCGGATTGAGCAGGGGGGCACCTGCCTGTTCCGCTAAATCAGCTGCACGGCCATCCCAGAACTGTCCACCAAACCAGCCTTCGTAGTTGCCGGCAGTGCTGTTTACACGATTTCTCGTGCCGTAATTGAACTCAGGTACAGCATCGCCATACATTGCTGTTGGCGTATTACGGTCGCCCAGCGATACACCATCGTCACCTATGGATGCTGCACGGCGCTGGCCTTGCGGCGTCAGTGATGGATCAGTAAACGCGGTTGCTGCGTTGTGGCAGCTGGCACAAGACTGAGTGCGGTTAAATGACAGATTCACGTCATGAAACAGGGCTTCCCCCAGCGCCGCTTGCGTCATCTGGGTTTCGTTGCTTCCGCCTTTGTGTTCACCGCCACAGGCCGTCAGGAGCAATGTGGTCGCAGTGAGCGCTGCTGTTATTAATGTCTTCACGGTTGATCTCTCAAATATGCAGCTCGTCTGTTTTTACTTTTGGTTTTGCTTTTAGTGTTGTTGCGATGGCTGCTTTTTTACATGTACGTGGTTGCAGAGCGAATAGATTATACGCCATGTAATGAGAAAAAAAATGACACAGATTAACTTCCGTAGTTGCAAATCATTATCATTAAAAATATCATGCGGAGCTTCTGCTGCTTGCAGCGCCTTATTTTAGCTATGGAGCCACCCATGAAATCTTCTCTACCGACGATCGCTGGAATGACACTGGCGAAGCTGAGCCTGGCTGTAGGCGCAGGCCTGATCATCACCGCCTGTGGCGGTGGTTCAGACTCTTCTTCAAACGATGATCTGCTGACCCTTGATAACGTTCGTCAGGTACTGAATACCAACGCCGACATTGCTCTGGCAGCATACACCGACTCCGTAATTACAGCAGAAGCACTGCTGGATGCTATTGAGGCCCTTGAAGCTGATCCTACTCAGGCAACTCTGGATGCGGCCCGTAAAGCCTGGCTCGTGGCTCGCGAACCTTACGGTCAGACTGAGGTTTATCGCTTCCGTAACAGCCCGATCGACTCAACTGATTACAGCAGTGAAGACGGCCCGGAAGGTGATATCAACGCCTGGCCATTAGGCGAAGCCTTGATCGACTACGTCGTGGTAAATGACGATGACAACGACGATATGGAGCCAGAAGGTGACTTCGGCACCGATCAGGTTGGTGTAACGGATAACGGCTTAGAAGTGGGTGATGTTACGGACGCAGGCGCGTATGAAATCACCATCGACGAATACAATAATCGCGAAAACATTATTGGTCGCACCGATATTGAAATTAACGCTGCGCTGCTGGCAAACAACGCTACTGCAGACGATGAGCACGATGTAATCGCCGGATACCACGCGATTGAATTCCTACTGTGGGGACAGGATCTCAACGACAATGGCGAAACCACCGAAGGTGACGACCGTGACGAAGCGGTTAAAACCTATGGTGTATCTGCTCTGGCATCAGGCGGCCAGCGTCCGGTATCTGATTTCACCGAAGAAACCTATGGTGAGCGTCGTCTGACTTACCTGAAAGTTGCGACTCAGAAGCTGATCGACGACCTGACGGCTGTACGTGATGGTTGGGCTGTGGGTGCGAGCTACCGCAACGCTTTCACTACCATCAACAGCGAAGCCGACGCACAGGAAAAACTGACCGAGATCCTGACCGGTATGGGCACGCTGTCTGAAGGCGAACTGGGTGGTGAACGTATGCAGATTGCATTGTCTGCAAACTCACAGGAAGACGAGCACTCCTGTTTCTCTGACAACACTCATCGTGATGTGTGGCTGAATGCTGAAGGTGTATCCAACAGCTACTACGGTGTTTACGCAGGTTACGACAGTGATCTGGATGGCGTTGATGATGTATCGACAAATGCAGTTGACGGTTACGGCCTGGACGACCTGCTGGCAGATGCTGGTAAGAACACGCTGAAAGCAGAGTTTGAAGCGGCACTGACCCTGACCGAAACCAACTATAAAGCGATCGATACTCAGGCACGTGCGGGCAGCCCGTTCGACGTTCAGATCATGACTGAGAACCTGTCTGAAGACAGCCCGATAGCGAAAACCATTCTGGCGCTGAACGCACAGTCTCGTATCGTGGTCGATTTCGCTGCAGAAATTGGTGTGGATGGCAGCGTGGTTGTTGACCCGGATGCTTCTGGTTGTGACACCGAAAACCCAACGGCTAGCTGTGACTGATATCGTGACGGATAAGCTGTATTTCAGAACGCCGGCCTCGCGCCGGCTTTCTGCGTTTCTATTTACAGGTATTTTTGCCGGTGTTTTTGTGGCGATCAGCGGCTGTGAGCGATCGGTGCCTGAGGCTGAACAAGGCGATAAGGCGCTGGTTAAGCAGGAAACGGAACGCCAGGCCTTAGCGGCGCGGTTTGATCTGCCTCTGGCTTCATTGCCTGATTCTGAAATCGCCAGTTTTTATGCTGGCCGCGCCCTGGCGCATCAGCCTTGGGTGAAAGCGCCTTCGAGTACCACTGCCCGGGATGGTTTGGGTCCGCTGTTTAATGCCCGCAGTTGCCTTGGCTGCCATGACAAAGGTGGGCGCGGGAAAATGCCTGTCGATGAAACATCGCCGGTATTTACTGCGCTTCTGCGTCTGGGTATTGAGGGGCTAAGCGTTGAAGGCAATCAGCAGGCAATCAATCACGAGGTATCGCAACAACTGGGCGCTTTGCCTGAGCCCGTGTATGGTCTGCAATTACAACCGCAATCAACTGCGCTGTCTTCACAGTTAGGCATACCTTCTAAAGAGGGAGAGGCGGTCGCCGAAGGGGATCTGCGTATCCGTTGGATATTCAGCGATGTGGTCTATCCGGATGGCAAAATAACTCAGTTACGTACACCTGAGGTCGTTCTTCGATCCCTGAATTATGGCCCGCTTCATCCTGATACCCGCATGAGCCTGCGACAGGCCCCCGGTATGTTTGGTATGGGTCTCATTGATGCTATTCCGCAGGCTGATATTGATGCGCTGGCCGACCCGGATGACCGGAATAAAGACGGTATTTCAGGGCGGGTGAATCAGGTATGGAATCCGGTACTGCAGGAGACGGTGCCGGGGCGTTACGGTTGGAAAGCCAACCGCCCCGATTTAATGACCATTAGTGCGGCAGCCTTTGCCGATGATATTGGTATTACTAACCCCATTTTTCCGGGGCAACCCTGCACTTCAGCGCAGGCTGCCTGTCTGCAGGAAAAAACCGGAAATAATCACGAAGGCTTCGAACTACCGCAGGATCTGCTGGAATTAACCGTAAATTTCTTACGCTATACCGGCGCACCTGAGCAACGTGAATTGAGTCAGAAAGGTAAGGCTCTGTTTAATTCTGCGGGTTGCCAGAGCTGTCACCACCCGGAATATCTCGTCGATAGTAATAGGGTGACTGGCAATCAAGCGCCAGGAAATAGGGTGCCAGGAAAAAATGGAACAGGAACTCTGAGGGTCGGTGTATTAAAGGTATCACCGTATAGTGATTTCCTTCTTCACGATATGGGTACTGCACTGGCAGATAACCGCCGTGATTTTATCGCCAGTGGCAGTGAGTGGCGCACCGCACCTCTCTGGGGTATTGGCCTGCAGAAACAGATATCCGGTGAACTATCTCTGCTACATGACGGGCGCGCGCGTTCGGTGGAAGAGGCTGTTCTGTGGCATGGCGGCGAAGCTTTGATGGCACGGGAGCGTTTTATACGTATGACAGCGCATGAGCGGCAGCAATTAATTCAATTTGTTGAGGCGCTTTGATATGAAAAATATTTATTTGAAACGTCGACAGATACTGCAAGGCCTTGTCGGGCTGCCTTTGGCTGCAAGCCCAGCTATTGGCCTTGCGGCCGCCGTAACCCACACAGTAACCCAAGCTGGAAAAGAAGCCTGGGCGAGTGCAGCAACACAAGTGAATGGTGACGCTGGATTTATTGCAGGTGGAAGCAGTGCAACCGTAACGCCTGCGGGTTTTCGCGGGCATGGTGTTGTCTTGTGCCCTGATAACACTACTCATGCGTTGATGATGGCCCGTCGTCCTGGTTACGAAGGGGTGATTTTTGATCTTTCATCCGCTAAAGAGTTACGGCGCTTTCCGGCTCCTGAAAAACGTCAGTTTCAGGGGCACGCTGTCTTCAGCCAGGATGGCCAGGAAATCTATGTCGCGGCTACGGTAGATGATTTTCATGATCCCCAGAATGGCCAGGGGCGAATCTGCGTTTTTGATTACGACTCGCTGAAATTAGTGCGTGAATTCGACAGTGGTGGGCCAGAACCACATGAGCTTCTGTTACGGTCTGACGGTGTTCTTGTGGTGGCTAATGGCGGGTTAATGCCGTCAGCCAGCCTTGATAAGCGCACTACCCTTGCTGACCGGATGGCATCATCTCTGGTGTTACTTAATCCTGATATGGGCGAGCTAATTTCACAGCACAGGCTGGCGGAAGAAAAAGCCAGTATTCGTCATATCAGCCTGTCTGCGGACGGCTCTGTCGTTGCAGCCCTGCAGGTTCAGCGACAGGTCATGTCTGACAGTGAGCCACGCCCACTGGTCGCAAAACTGACCGCTCAGGGGGAATTCGGTTATCTCGATGCCCCCGACAATCTATGGCTCACAGCGCAGGATTATATGGGCAGTGTGGTGGTTGATGCCTTAACTGATGTTGCCGCAGTGACGACACCTAAAGGTAATTTTGCCGCCTTCTGGCACGTGGGCAGCGGCAAGCTTCTTGGTGCCTTTCAGATGTTTGATGTGTGTGGGCTGGCTGTCAGCCAGGCACACCAGTGTTTTGTACTAAGTAATTCCGCCGGTGAACTGCGCTACGTTGACCCGGTAACGTTAAAAGAGCACCGGGATCTGTATCAGAGTTTCCCCGGTGTACGTTTTGATAATCATATGTCTCAGTCTGTTGTATTGAGTTAAGGCGTCTATGAAACTTCTGAATTTTTGTAGGGAATTTTTAAAACCAGTAGTGCTGGGTAGTATTTTTACTGTCACTACCTTGTCTTTGTCCGGGTGTGGCGGTGAGCGCCAGAACGATGAACTACTACTGACCGACAGCACCTTGGCGACGGCGGTTCGACAGATTGTCGATTACAGTGTGATTCCGGCAGTTGAGGGCTTTGCGACCTCGGTTGATACGTTTTCGCAGAATGCCGAGGACTTTTGTGCAAGCCCTGATGCTGAGGGTTTAACTCAGCTGCAACAGCAGTGGACTGAGGTGGCTGCGTCCTGGTACCGGTTGCTGCCATTCTTATTCGGGCCGTTAAACGACAGCCTGATTGTTCCTGATTACCTCTATGTCGATTCTCTGCGTCAGCGTGGCAACGACTACACCGAAACCGTGCGTAGCGAGATCTCGTCCATGGTTAATGGCACAGATGAGCTGACCAGTGCGGTATTTACCTCGTTAAATTTTCAGAAAACCGGATTGCTGGCGCTTGAGTTGCTGGTCTATGAAGATGCCTCACACAGCACTGATAGCACCAATGTACTGGCAGGTTATGTCAGCCAGCCTCGTCGTTGTGATGTTCTCAGTGGTCATGCTGAGCGCTTGGCACTGATTGCGGATAATGCCAATAACGAATGGCAGCTGGATTATCAGGATACTGCGGAGAGTTATCGCGAACGTTTTCTGCGTGGTGATACCGATGATGGAAGTGCTCCACTTACGGTAATTCTCACTAAGGTTCAGGACCATCTCAATTACCTCAAACAACGTGATGTTGCCGAACAGGCGGCTGCTATCAGCCGTAGTCCATGGTCATTGATGTTAGCGACATCAGAAACCGTTGAGGCCGTCATTTACGGCACTGCAGAGAGTAGTGTGAGTCTGGCCGACCTGTTAATCGCAGCGGGTGAAGACGCCTCGCTGGCAACGGTTGATGCTCATCTGGGGCAATTTAAAGAAGCGATCAGCGATCAGAGTACAAC
>JAYNJA010000119.1:0-837 GCA_038109705.1 Thalassolituus sp.
TATGGAGGCTTAACTCCCGCCCCTTGGGTCGTGAGCTGGGGCGCCAGTCCTATCGGCCTCCTTGTACCACTCCAGATTGATAAAAGAGCCGGTTCAGACATGAGTCGGTTTTTTTATTGCCCCAAGAAAAATACGCACCAGGTTCTTGCTCCGGAAGACGCCGTGAATACATCCCTGTAGGCTCGGGTGCCGCGTCCTTGCGGCACACGCTCCACGAGCAAGAAACTGGTGTGTATCGGGCGGAGTAGTGGTGCTCATTTCGCGAAGGGGGAATCCAGAGAGCAGAGGTTTATTCAGCTTTTGTTCGTTTTCTGACCGAATGTTTATTCTTTGGGGACAGCTTTGGTAGTGTTCGAAAGAAAATTGCAGAAAACGAAACTTTTTTAAGAAAAGTGCTTGCAAATCAATAAGAAAGCCGTAATATACGCAGCACTTCAGAGACGTCCCCATCGTCTAGAGGCCTAGGACACCGCCCTTTCACGGCGGTAACAGGGGTTCGAATCCCCTTGGGGATGCCACTTACTTCTGTAAGTATTGCGGGAATAGCTCAGTTGGTAGAGCACAACCTTGCCAAGGTTGGGGTCGGGAGTTCGAGCCTCCTTTCCCGCTCCAGATTCGATAGAAGAGCCGGTTCAGAAATGAACCGGCTTTTTTATTGCCTGAAATTTATGGAGGCTCAACTCCCGCCCCTCGGGTCGTGAGCTGGGGCGCCAGTCCGATCGGCCTCCTTGTACCACTCTAGATTTGATAAAAGAGCCGGTTCAGACATGAGTCGGTTTTTTTATTTACCCAAGAAAAATACGCACCAGGTTATTTAACCCGAAGACGCCGTGAATA
>JAYNJA010000119.1:847-8716 GCA_038109705.1 Thalassolituus sp.
GTGAGCTGGGGCGCCAGTCCGATCGGCCTCCTTTCCCGCTCCAGATTCGATAAGAAAGCCGGACCATTCGTGGTTCGGCTTTTTTATTGCCCGAAGAAACACACCTCAGTTACCTGTTCTGGGACACGCCGTGAATACATCCATGTAGGCTCGGGTGCCGCGTCCCTGCGGCACACGGTCCCCGAGCAGGCATCTGCGGTGTGCCGAGGGCTGCCTTCAATCCGCGCGGAAATTAATGCAGGCTACGGCCCGCCGACCGGTAGTCGTATTCTTTGCCGTCCGCTTCTGCTTCAGCGGCCATTTCATCCAGGTGCTGGAAGCGGTTGATCTCGTCGTCGGTCAGGAAGTGCAGGCATTCTCCACCAAAAAACCAGAGCAGGGCACGGTCGAGTGTTGGCATCAGTTGCGGTTGGTGAGTCGCAATTTTTGCGATCAGGTCCTGGCCTTGGTCGTACGCTGAATCCGAGTGTTCCGTCAGCTGATCAATAAGGTCGCGGAATTGTTGTAGAATGTCGCCTCCGATGGCCTCTGAGTCATGGGCTGCTGCTTTTTCTAAGCGTTGTAATGTTTCCTGCAGCAGTTCGAGGTGGTAGCTCAGTCGGTTGTTCATTTTCTATCTCTGAAAGGTATCAGTTTTATGGTTGCAGCCCTGGCGGTTGAAAACCTTACCAAGGTTTACGGCAATGGCTTTGAGGCCCTGAAGGGTATCACGCTTGAAGTGCAGGAAGGAGACTTCTTCGCGCTTCTGGGCCCTAACGGCGCAGGTAAATCTACGACTCTTGGCATTGTCTCTGGCTTGGTTCAAAAAAGCGGAGGCTCAGCCTCTGTGATGGGTTTTGATGTGAATTCTCAGGCATTTGATGCGCGTCGATCTCTGGGTGTGGTGCCTCAGGAATTTAACTTTAACCAGTTTGAGAAGGTCTACGATATCGTCGTGACTCAGGCCGGTTATTTTGGTCTGCGTCCGGCAGAAGCCCATGAGAATACTGAGAAGCTGCTGAAGGCGCTGGATCTCTGGGAAAAGCGCGATCAGCCGTCACGTATGCTCTCTGGTGGTATGAAGCGCCGTCTGATGATTGCCCGTGCCTTGGTGCATAAACCCAAGGTGCTGATTCTTGATGAGCCGACCGCGGGTGTGGATATCGAACTGCGTCGTTCTATGTGGGAGTTCATGCAGGAGCTGAACAAGCAGGGCACGACCATTATTCTGACGACTCATTACCTGGAAGAAGCAGAGCAGCTGTGCCGTAACATCGCCATCATTAACAAGGGCGAAATCGTACAGTGCACCAGTAAGCGTGAGCTGCTGAGTCAGCTGACCACCGAGACCTTTGTATTTGATCTGTGTGCTCCTGTAGCAGCGGATTTTTCTCTTGAGGGTTTTGAAACTGCTGTGCCTTCTGATGATTCGCTCGAGGTGACTGTTGAGAAAGGGCAGAGTATTAATCGTATTTTCACCATGCTGACAGAGCAGGGCGTGGAAGTCCGTAGTATGCGTACCAAGTCTAACCGCCTTGAAGAGTTGTTTGTGAATCTGGTCAGAGGAGACGCGAAATGAGTCCGATGCGTGTTCAGTGGGTCGCCTTTCAGACCATCGTTACTAAAGAAATCCGCCGTTTTATGCGTATCTGGCAGCAAACTCTTCTGCCGCCTGCGATCACTATGACGCTGTACTTCATCATCTTCGGCAACCTGATTGGTAGCCGCATCGGTGAGATGGGTGGTGTTGATTACATGGCGTATATCGTTCCGGGTCTGATCATGATGAGTGTGATCACTAATGCCTACGGCAACGTCTCATCGTCGTTTTTCAGTAATAAGTTTCAGCGCAGTATTGAGGAAATGATGGTCGCGCCTGTGTACCCAGTGACGATTCTTCTGGGCTATATCGCTGGCGGTGTCGCCCGTGGTGTTGCTGTGGGCATCATCGTAACCCTGTTGTCTCTCTATTTTACTGAGCTTCAGGTGCATCACGTGGGCGTGATGGTTGCTGTGGTGTTTTTGTCTGCTGTGTTGTTTTCGCTCGGTGGTTTTATCAATGCGGTATTTGCATCCAAGTTTGATGATATTGCGATTATTCCGACCTTTGTGATTACTCCGCTGACTTATCTGGGTGGTGTGTTCTATTCGATCAGTCTGTTGCCTGATTTCTGGCAGGATGTGTCCAAACTGAATCCGATTCTCTACATGGTGAATACCTTCCGTTATGGGGTGTTGGGTGTGTCGGACATTAATGTGGCATTTGCGTTTGGCATGCTGGTGTTTTTTATCGTGATTCTGGGCGGCTACAGCATCTGGCTGCTGCGTCGTGGCACCGGAATGAGGCAGTAATATGAGTTCTGTACACAGTAATGATAATCCGCTCGGTCAGGTCTCCGAGTACCCGGAAACCTACGATGCCAGTCTGTTGTTCCCTATTGATCGGGATGAGAGCTGGAAAGCGATAGGCAAAACCCGTAACGATATCGCGTTCCACGGTGTTGATATCTGGAACGGCTACGAAGTCTCGTGGCTGACTGAGAAGGGCAAACCAGTGGTATGTATGGCTGAATTCCGCATCCCTGCGTCGAGCCCGAACCTGGTTGAATCAAAGTCGTTCAAGCTTTACCTGAACTCCTATAATCAGACGCGCTTCGCTTCCGCAGAGCGTGTAAAAGAACAGATGGAGAAGGATCTGTCTGCCGCCGCAGGTGGCGCGGTAAAGGTTCTTTTTCATGCTGCAGACGCGGTATTCCCCTCTGCACCGAACGCTGTGTGTATCGACGATCTGGATGTCGAGATTACTCAGTATCAGCCCGATCCATCCTTGTTGAAAACCGACGAGTCAGAGGCATTTGAAGGTTGGGTATGCAGTCATTTGCTTAAGTCGAATTGTCCGGTAACAGGGCAGCCTGATTGGGGAACGCTGTACATCCATTACAAAGGCGCAAAAATCGAGCCTGAGAGCCTGTTGGCGTATGTGGTATCTCTGCGTCAGCATCAGGATTTTCATGAGCAGTGCGTTGAGCGCACCTTCAGTGATATTCAGGCTGTCTGCCAGCCTGAGAGTCTTACTGTGTATGCGAGATATGTTCGTCGAGGCGGGTTGGATATCAATCCATTCCGGACGTCAGAGGCAGACTACGAAGCTTTGAACTTCCGTTCGTTTCGTCAGTAGGCAGAACGCCGGCATCCGGGGCTGTTTTACGCAGCTTCCGGGCGGCTTCTTCCAGTTCTTCAGCCACTTTCTGGCGCTCTTCATCAGTCATCTGATCTTGCTCTACGCGAAGCATAAAGCCGTCGGCTTCTTTCAGAATACGCTGGTCTACAGCGGTTTCGCGGTTCAGGTAATCCATCACTTCGAAGGTCGGAATCGGATCGCGGAAGCCTTTAACAACCGCTTTTCCGCGGCTACGGCAATAGATCTTGTCTTTTACGAGGGTGTAGGTGTCTTGCGAGATCAGGATTTCACCCGGTGTGGCTTCGGTTTCCAGACGTGAGGCCAGGTTTACTTCTTTACCGATGATGGTGTAGTCCATACGGCTTTCAGTACCGAAGTTACCTACCGTGCAGTAGCCTGTGCTGATACCCATACGAATCTGCAGTGGGGCAGAAATCCCCTGGTCTGCCCAGCGCTGACGCAGAACCTGCATGTGATTACGCATTTCAATCGCCATCGATACGCAGGCCAGCGCGTCACGCTTAGTGCCCTTGGTTTTAGGGTCACCAAAGAAAATCATAATGCCGTCACCAATGAACTTGTCGATGGTGCCGCCGTACTTCAGCGCAATGTGCGACATATCTGTCAGGTAGGTGTTCAGCAAGTCGGTGAACGATTCGGCTTCCATCTGCTCAGAAAGGGCTGAGAAGCCCACGATGTCAGAGAAAAAAACCACCAGCTTTTTCCGCTGGGTTTCGAGTCGAACTTGTCTACGGCCGGAGAAGATAGACTCCCATATCTGCGGCGCAACGTACTTGGATACTTGATGAGACAATGCCTGGAAGCGTTCAACCTGGCCCTGAAACTTCATCTTCAGGCGCATCAGGTCTCGCGCTTGACGGTAACTGTTGTGGGCGGTCAGTGCCAGGTGGAAGCCAACGCCTGCGGCGGTGGCGATAAACATTTCATACGGAATAGGTGCTGCGGGCGTGTAGCCCACGATCAGGTAGGCCGCACCAGCACCTGAAATCAGCGAGATAATACAGAACGCCCAGGCAGTCAGGCTGCCCACGACGATAAAGCTGGTGTTGATCATGATGACGAACAGCACCACGACCTCAATCGGAAAGTTCAGCAAGCCAAGGAAAATACCGCAGAGCAGTGCATCACCGTGAATAAGGAACTGGCGTGTGGTATAAGCCTTACGGCGACGGAACGGGCCACTGAGAATGTAAATCAGGTGAGGGTAGGCCAGCGCGACCATCGCGATGTTGTCGGCGCTTTCAGGAAGATAGCCGTAGTGGATGCCAGTAAACACAGACAACGCAGCAACTGCATAGCCGAAAATACGAGCCATGTAGTCTTGTTTGGGTAACGTTGTTTCATGAAACTGTGTCTGAGCTTGCGGCGTCGACATGATTGCTCACCATTTGTTTATTATTATGTGGCGAAGCGGAACTCATACTGGTTCCTTAGGTATAACTATATACATACATTCTTTCGTCACAGCAAGACCTTGACCTTTTTGTCATAGATCAGTCTATTCAGGTCGTCCGCTGGCCTTAATGGCATGAAATGTTACATGGGAAGACATATGGACGCAATTGAAGCGATTACTCAACGAGTATCGGTAGCACAGCTGACTGGGCCAGAAATCACCCCAGTGCAGAAAGAAATATTGTTCAAAGCGGCCATGAGAGCCCCGGATCACGCGTGGATGCGGCCGAGTCGGTATCTCACGATAGAAGGTGATGCCCGTTTAAAGTTGGGCGAGATTTTTTATCGTTCGCAGTGTGAAAAGGAAGACCTT
The DNA here is from genome assembly GCA_038109705.1 of Thalassolituus sp. Lineage (GTDB taxonomy): Bacteria > Pseudomonadota > Gammaproteobacteria > Pseudomonadales > Oceanobacteraceae > Thalassolituus. The sequence continues at coordinate 5,797 of JAYNJA010000119.1, forward strand.
TCTGAGGAAAAAGGCCTTAAAGCGCGCAACATGCTCATGCGTGCGCCGCTGGTTATTGTTGCTATTACAAAAGTGCAGGAGCACTTTAAAGTGCCTCGGGATGAGCAGATTCTGTCTACCGGGGCTGGCGTTCAGAATATGTTGATTGCTGCGCATGCTATGGGCTTAGGCGCGATCTGGCGGACCGGTGCAATGGCAGAATGCGCAGCAGTGAAAGCTGCGCTTGGACTCGCCGAACACGAGCTGATAACTGCCTTTCTGTATGTGGGCCACATCAACACTACGCCGAAAGCCGTCCCTGAGGTTGATCTCACTGCCTTTGTCAGTGAATGGACTGGCGAAATCGGTTAAAAAACAACAGATTAGGCTGTAATTGGCGCCGAAGAGGTTGACCGACCCTGAGACACTGCGTATAGTTCGCGGCCACTGAACGACGCAACAGCGTTGGTTCTGTTGGTGAGGTGTCCGAGTGGCTGAAGGAGCACGCCTGGAAAGCGTGTATAGGTTTATCCCTATCGAGGGTTCGAATCCCTCCCTCACCGCCACTAATTCCTAGAAAACCGTGTGCTTGTAGAAGTTCACGGTTTTTTTATGCCTGTAAATTTTATCTCATCCTAAAGAACTGGGCGCCAGGCCAGTACTTCTTTTGTTTGTCGCAATCTGCCACAGGTTGATCTCGGCTGACTTTCGGTTAAATGTGGTCAACACCGATATTTCTGGCCGTTTTCCCGTTGCTGTAGCTCTGTGGCAGGTGTAGTCTTTTTCGCTCTCGAACGCACTATCTAAAATAAAAAAGAGCGTCGGATCACGCGTATGGACCTGGACACAAAATGTATCCCTTTGGGACACATTCAAACCTACTTTAATCTGAAAAAAGCCATTGAGTTCGATGTCGACTGGCTGATGAAGCGCACGGGCGTTACTCCGGACAACCCGGAGGCGGTCATGGAGGCGATCATTGGCGTTGATGCGAATGAAATGTTGCGTAAAGCTGGCATCGACTTAAAAGATGAGGATGGCGTTGGCATCTTCGTGTCTGCGCGTCAGGTTCTTAATCTGATTGATCAGGCCTATAAGGCGCTGGGCATCCCATACCTGGGGCTGGTTATGGGGAACCTGATGACGGTGTCGCATCATGGTATGGCGGGGTTGGCTGCTGTGACGCAACCCACGCTCTGGGATTGTGGTCAGGCGGTGGTGAGATTTTGTCAGGAGCTTTTTCCGCCGCTGGAGATGAGTATTACCATTGATGGCGCGGATGGCTGGTTTGCGATTGAAGAAAATATTTCGTTGGCGCCATACACACACTTTTTTGTTGAGCTGAATATGGTCAGCTTCTACAACATTTTCTGCGACCTGGTTGGTAAGGACCCGAACCTGATGCCGACCCGTGTTGAACTGGCATATCCCGAGCCGCCCTGGGGCAATATTTACCGCCGCTATTTTAAGTGCCCGGTGGTGTTTGATTGTGTGCAGTCACGGATTATTGGCAAAGCCAGCCTGGTCGAGTACGAATTGCCGCTGGCCAATCGTCTGATGGCGATGACTGCTGAAAAATCTCTTTTCGAAAATATTCCAACCAAAGCAATGCGTTTTCTTCCGTTGCGCCTGCGGCGTCTGTTGGTGCGTTATTACGGAGCATTTCCGTCGCTTGAGCGTGCTGCCAGTGAGCTGGGGATGAGTGGGCGAACCATGCGCAGAAAATTAAAGGACGATGGTACCTCTTACCAGCAGGAGCTTGATTTTGTGCGTCAGAAATTCGCCAGGGAATACTTCGCCCGCGGTGGCGATTCCGTTACCGAACTCGCGCATTTATTAGGGTTTGCAGATTCGTCTGCATTTGCCAAAGCGTTCCGTCGCTGGACTGAAATGTCACCGCGTGAATATATGGCGTCAGTACGTGCTCGAGCAGGTACGCACTGATTCGGCCTAGGCCATAATTAACCGATCATTGTCCCTTATACTCCGGCAGTAATAACTAAATCCTCTTACTGTAAAAATACAGATTGCGCAGCGCCCCCTTGCTGGCTTTCTGCAATAAAAATAATGACAGCAGAGGATTTATCATGCACAACTTTAAGCGCAAGGCCGGCTTTATTGCTCTGGCAGCCGCGGTGCTGGCACCTGCAGCTAATGCTGCAATGGAAGGCCCATCCGGTATGGATTTTTACGATGTTCCAGCGGTATCGACCACTCAGAACGGTGACCTGATCTGGTACCGCGATGCCAATATCAATTTGGGTGACAACAGTGTTGTAGCTAAAGCGTACAACGTTATGTACCGCTCAACTGATTCGCTCGGTGCGCAGAACGCTGTGACTGGCACTGTGATCCTGCCAACTGCAGCCTGGACTGGTGCTGGTGAGCGTCCAACTCTCAGCTATGCGGTTGGTACACATGGTCTTGAGCAGGGCTGTGCGCCATCTATGCAGATGCAGTCGGGCACAGATTACGAAGCACGCAACATTCGTGCGGCACTGGCGAAAGGTTACGCGGTTCTGGTAACGGATTATCAGGGTTATACCAATGGCGCAACGCCAACTTACCTCGCGGGTGAGTCTCAGGCACATGCTGCTCTGGATATTTTCCGTGCTGCATCCCAGGTTCCGGGTGCAGGTATAGATGCTGATGCACCAGCTGCCGTCTGGGGTTTCTCTCAGGGTGGCCAGACTGCTGCCTGGGTAGCACAGATTGCTGATGACTATGCCGAAGACCTCGATCTTGTGGGTGTAGCGTCTGGTGGTACTCCAGCGGACTTCCCAGTGGTTGCTGATTATCTGAATGGCAGCACCGGTGCATCCTTCCTGCTGGGCGGTATTATCGGTCTCTCTGAACAGTACCCGAACGATATCCCGGTAGACACACTGGCAAGTACTGCAGGTAAAGCGGCTATCGAAGACTACAAGGGTAAGTGTACTTT
>JAYNJA010000120.1:0-8667 GCA_038109705.1 Thalassolituus sp.
GTGTGAGGCTGGGTGTGAGCCAGGCGCTCACCCTCTGGAAGGCACGCTGTCCTCTGTGGAGCCGGCAACTGGTTGGTTGCCCGCAGGGGATGTTTATGGAAATGGACGACGGTGCCAGTCGCTCAGATTCGGCAACCGTTGCGGGCGTTGACCGTCCGGTACGTAGCCCTCGTCAGGAAGAGAAATGGCGCAAAAGGGAAGATCAACTGCTGGATCAGGTGCAGCAGATTATCGATGATGTCGGTTTCGCCCAGTTCAATATGGACGGCCTTGTGCGTGCCAGTGATGTCTCAAAAGGCACGGTATATAACCACTTTTCCAGTAAAGAAGACTGCCTCGCCGCACTCTGTTGCCGAGGTATGACTGAACTGAAGGATATGTTTCTGCGCGCTCAGGCCTTTGATGGAACGCCCCGTGAAAAGGCTTTGGCGATTCACTATGCCTACCGCTTACACCTGAAACTTCATCCAGCGATGTCGATGGCATTGGTTACTGCGCGTACCGCAGCATTCGTAGAAAAAACCTCGCCTCAGCGTTCCGCCATCATGCGTCACAATGATGAAACCCTTTTTGGCATAGCTTATCAGGTGATTGACATGGCTGTGCAGTCGGGTGACCTGGAAATTACAGATGATCTGAATGCAACAGTATTAACGTTTCTTACCTGGGCGACCTCTTACGGCATCAATATGCTCGAAGATACCGGATTTGAACACACCATTAGTGAAATGTTGGATAAAAGAAATATTGCATTAATCGGTGCGAACGTTCTCATGGATGGCATCGGCATGAGGCCGTTGTCAAAAGATTGGGATTACAGGGAAAGTTGGCAGCGTATCGCCAACGAAGTTTTCCCTGAAGAAAGCCAACTGGCTGCACTTTAAATCAGGAGAGCGCGCTATGCGTCAATGGATCGAAAAACTGACAACGGAACGATCATGGCTGGTAATTCTGACCTTGATTGTCGCAGCATTTGTGGCTGCGGCGGGCGGACAGAATCTCTATTTTCGTGGTGACTACAAGGTGTTCTTTGAAGAGGGCTACGGCCCGTTAAATGACTTCGAAGAAATGCAGAAGATCTTCAATAAAAGCGACAGTATCGCTGTGCTGGTGGTTCCCGATTCGGGGGTGGTTCTCGACCAGACCGTTCTGACGTTAATTCAGGAGTACACGGCGGAGGCCTGGCAGACGCCATTTTCCAGTCGGGTAGATTCTCTGACAAATTATCAGAACACCTGGGCCGAAGAAGACGACATGATCGTCGAAGATATGGTCATGGACCCGGAGGCACTGACTGGGGCGGACCTTGCCCGCATACGTGATACGGCGCTTAATGAGCCGTCATTAAATGGACGCATTATCTCACCGACCACGGATGTCAGCCTGATTAACATTACGCTGCAGTTGCCAGACGTTACTGATAATACGGCTAATGTGACCAGTGTAATGGATTTTGTTCGTGATCTCAGTGCTCAGTTCGCCGAACGCTATCCGGGTATATCCTTTTACCACACCGGTATTATTCCAATGAATTACAGCTTTGCGACCGAGGGCCAGAAAGACATGGCAACTCTGGTGCCAGCAATGCTGCTGTTAATTATTGTACTTCTGGCTGTATTACTGCGCAGTGTGTTGGCCATGGTCGCGACGGTGATCGTTCTGGTTCTTACCATTATGGCGACGATGGGACTGGCAGGCTGGATGGGCTTCTTTCTATCGACCGGTACTATTAATGTTCCTATTGTGGTGTTGACGATTGCCGTTGCTGACTGCGTACACATGGTGGCAACAATGCAGTACGGAATGAAGCAGGGTAAGAGTCGACGTGAAGCTGTGCGCTACAGTCTTGAATTAAACTGGATGCCGATTTTTATCACCAGCGCGACCACCGCAGTAGGCTTCTGTACTTTGATGCTATCTGAATCGCCTGTATTCGCTGATTTTGGATTCCTGTGTGCGATGGGCGTGATGCTTGCGTATTTTATGTCGGTGACGTTGTTCCCGGCGCTGCTCTCTGTTCTCCCTGTGAGTGCGGGTTCCCGTACGGATGATAAAGCCCCTGCTATGGCACATTTCGGTGATTTCGTTATTCGTCATCAGAAACCTCTTCTGTTTGGCGGCGTGCTTGTGGTTGCTGTGCTTAGCGCACTGTCGCTGCGTAACGAAATTAACGATGTCTCGACAGAGTATTTCTCGGATTCAACAGCGTATCGTCAGTCGGTTGATATGCAGGCGGCTACTCTTTCGGGTTCTCAGTCTATTGATTGGGCGATGTACACCGATGAAGCCGGCGGCATCAGCAACCCTGAATTTATCGCCATCATGGATGACTTTAGTAACTGGCTTGAACAGCAGCCAGAAATTGATCATGTCAGCGGCCTGGCCGATACCTTCAAGCGCCTGAATAGAAATATGCACGCGGATGAACAGGAGTGGTACACCATTCCTGATGATCGAGAACTTGCTGCGCAATATCTGCTGCTGTACGAAATGTCTCTGCCGTATGGTCTTGATCTGAATAATCAGGTGAATGTCGATAAATCTGCCGTGCGCATGACGTCAATTATGAAGAATCTGGGCAGTGTTGAAATTGTTGCTCTGGAAAACCGTGCGAAAGATTGGTTTGCCCAGCGGGCACCGGACATTCGCCTGGCGGCTGCAAGCCCGGCGATTATGTTCTCTCATATCGGTGAGACTAATATGAAGAGCATGATTCTGAGCATGATCATGGCGTTGTTTATTATTTCGGGCATTCTGATTTTTGCACTTAAGTCTTTGCGCTTAGGTGTCATCAGTCTGTTTCCGAATATCACCCCTGCGCTGGTGGGTTTTGGTTTCTGGACCTTTATTTCAGGTGAAATCAATCTCGGTCTGTCGATTGTAAGCTCTATGACCCTGGGCATTATTGTCGATGATACTGTACATTTTCTGAGTAAGTACCAGCGTGCCCGGAATGAAGGTATGAGCACTGAAGCCGCTATTCGTTATTCATTTATAAATGTGGGGCGCGCATTGCTGATTACAACACTGGTGTTGGTACTTGGCTTTTCGATGTTGGCGTTTTCGGCATTCCGCCTGAACTCCGATATGGGGATCGCTACCTCACTGATTATTCTTATCGCACTGATTATTGATTTTCTTATTCTTCCGCCGCTATTGCTGTGGCTGTACAATGACAATGCTGATGCTTCAACCCCGACACAAACACATAAACGAACACCGACGCAAACGACTGATATATCTGAACAGACTTCCATGAAAGGAGAGCACGCATGAAACTGATAACAAAACTGGCTGCGGGCCTTGCACTGACGACCCCTCTGATGATTGCTCCGATTGTTCTGGCAGAAGCACCGGCAGAAAAAGCGGCCAGTGACGGTGGTCGCGGTCTGGAAATCGCCAAAGACCGGAAGTCCCGTGATATTGGCTGGGGAGATTCTCAGGCAGATATGACCATGATTCTGCGTAATTCTCAGGGAGAAACGTCAGAACGTAAAATGCGTCTTAAAAACCTTGAGGTGATGGACGATGGTGACAAGGGGCTGACAATTTTTGATGAACCAAAGGACGTCAGTGGTACTGCATTTCTGAGTTTTTCTCATATCGATAAAGCCGATGATCAGTGGCTCTATCTTCCTGCTCTTAAGCGGGTAAAACGCATTGCATCGCGCAATAAATCAGGTCCATTTATGGGCAGTGAATTTGCCTATGAAGACATGAGCTCGTTTGAACCCGAAAAGTATACTTTCAACTATCTGCGTGATGAGCCCTGTGCAACAGACATGTCCTGTCATGTTATTGAAAGCGATCCTGTTGACGAGTTCTCAGGTTATACACGTCAGATTACCTGGTTGGATACAGAGCATCTGCGCCCGGTAAAAACTGAATATTATGATCGTAAAAACAGCTTGCTGAAAACTCTCGAAATGAGTGAGTGGCATGAGTACAAAGGCAAGTACTGGCGAGCAGCACTGATGCAGATGCAGAACCACCAGAATGGTAAAAGTACGACCATCATTACCCATGAGATACGTTTTGATACTGGGCTGACCGATGCTGATTTCAGTAAAGCAGCATTGCAACGCGCACGATAAACCTACCCTAGGTTAACCGGAGGTGATTATGACTAAATATCTGTCATTAACTGTCGCCGCAGTTGGAGCAGTACTGACCTTTCCAGCGTCTGCGCTGGACTGGTCTCTGGAAGCTGGCATTGAAGGGCGCCGCTTTACTGAAGCACCAGCCTATGGCGGGCAGATGGACGACCAGTGGTCAGTCACATTACGGCCAGAGTTGGTCTGGGATGCTGACAGTGGCAATGGTCGTTTTACCTTTGTGCCGTTTTATCGCAAAGATTTTGCCGATGATGAGCGCACTCATGGTGATGTCCGTGAGGCGCTGTATATGACCTGGAGTGGTAACTGGGAGCTACGTGCAGGTATTGGCAAGGTATTCTGGGGAGTCACCGAATCTCTGCACCTGGTGGATGTGATTAACCAGACTGATTATGTCGAAGCGGTGGACGGCGACGAAAAGCTTGGCCAGCCAATGGTTCATGGCATATTGCTCAGTGATGCAGGTACCTGGGAAGCCTTTGTGTTACCGGGATTCCGGGAGCGGACTTTTCCGGGAGCAGAAGGGCGCTATCGGCCGCAGCTTCTGGTCAGTGACGAGGCCAGTTACCAGGCTGAGGAAGAACATGCCCATATCGACGTGGCAGTCCGCTGGAGTTATACGGCGGAAATCAGTGAGTATCCCCTGGATATGAGTCTTATGGCGTTTCGCGGTACTTCACGTGCACCGCTGTTTTCTCCCCTGATTGATGGATTTTCTGTTGTTGGCCTTGAGGCGTTTTATCCAATGCAGAATCAGCTTGGTGCCACTGTGCAGTTCTCACCTGAAGGCTGGTTGCTTAAAGCCGAAGTTGTGCATACAGACTTCCAGGTTGAGGAGTTTGCCGGGAGTAAGGTTGAAGACCAGACAGCTGCGGTCGCGGGTTTCGAATACACGCTGGTCGGTCCATTCGGTGGCTCTGAAGATCTTGGGTTGCTGATGGAGTATCAGGTTGATAGCCGTGATGATGCATTGGCACAGAACGATCTCTTTGTAGGCATGCGTTATGTCATTAACGATATGGCCTCGAGTGAGGTACTGACAGGGATAACTCAGGATCTGGATGAAGCTGGCTCGCGACTGTTCTTTCTTGAAGGTAGTACCCGTCTGAATCCATCCACCACACTGGATGTTACGTTGACAGCGGTTTCGGCAGAAGATGACTCGAGTCTTGCTCCTTTGCGCGCGGATGACAGCATTGAAGTCGCACTTAACTTCTTTTTCTAAACCCTGTTTTTTTGAGACAGTCTGTTCTGCTTAAACCCCCACTGCGTCTGATCTTTGCGAGGATTGATCAGACGCAGTAAAGAAGGGTAAAAAACGATTTCGCATGGTAACCGTGCTGACTATGATGTCAGAGTAACCAGTGCGGAGTCTCTCCCTTGACCTATCTTTCTCTCCATCCTGGCCGCGGAGCTCCGCTGCTGATGGTTCTTGCTATTGCCATCTCTGGCTGTGCAACGATACACCCCCCGCAACCTGATGTTCAGGTAACGTCTGCAGCATTTACATCAGCGGACGAAGCTACCTCTGATACGGAAACGGGTGATTTACCTGTCGTTGATTGGTGGCAACAGTTTAATGATGCCGAACTGAACGAATTAGTGCAGAAGGCACTGGCTGGCAACTACAGCCTGAAAAGTGCGGCGGCACGGGTAGATCAGAGCCTGGCCAGTCTGCGGGGAACACGCAGTGATTATTATCCGACAGTAAACCTTGAGGCAGGAAAGAAGCGTACCTGGAATGGTGACGATTCGACGTCAGATCTCTGGTCTGCAGGCATTACAGCATCTTATGAAGTGGATCTCTGGGGAGGGATTCGTGCAGGGGCCGCCCAGTCTGAATACAACGCAATAGCCTCTGAAGCTGCATATCGAACGCTGGCTAATACCGTGGCAGGCCAGATAACGACTTACTGGTCAGGTTTGCGAATGCAGGCTGAAAATCTGCGATTGCTTAATGAACAGAAGCAACGCCTTGAAACAGCACTGCAGGTGATTGAAGGCCGTAAACGGCGCGGTCAGGCCGCACTTACGGATGTCTGGCAGCAGCAAAAGCTGGTCGAGTCTATTAATGTCGATATTCACGCCGCAGAAGCGCAACGGGATATTTACCTGCAACAGCTGGCGCTCTGGACTGGCAGCGGTGAGAAGCCACTGACAACAGAAAACGTGATTCAGCTTGAGCCACTGGCTCAGCCAGATTTCGCTATTGGATCTATCCCGCTGGAAGCGCTTAAGGCTCGCCCGGATGTACAACAGGCCTATGCGAGCCTGCAGGCTGCATCGGCGGGCGTCGCGATAGCTGTCGCCAATCGCTTTCCCCGTTTTAGTCTGACAGCGTCTTACACCGGACAAGACGCTCAGCTCAGCCAGGTAATGGATAATTGGGTTGCCAGCATAGCAGGCTCTCTTGTACTGCCATTAATCGACGGTGCTAGTCGTCGTGCAGAAGTAGAACGCCAGAAAGCCTCTGAGAGGGAAGCGCTGGCTGATTACAGTCAGACCTTGTTAGAAGCAGCCCAGGAAGTCGAAGAAGCACTTGTGCAGGAATCCCGCTATCAGAAAACGTTGACCAGTCTCAGCGATCAACTGACGTTAGCGCGGGATACGCTGAAGTTGCAGGACTACTACTACGCCCGTGGGCAGATTAATTTTCTCGACCTGTTAAATGCCCAACAGGAACTGCTCAGTCTTGAATCACAACATTTAAATGCCCGCTGGAATCTGGCTCAGGCGCGTATTCAATTATTTAAGGCCGTCAGCCACGGACAGTTTGGAGATACACAGTTATGACAACAGACCGTAAAAAAATCGCATCCGTATCCCTGGCGACGTTACTGGTGTTGGTCATAGGTTTTGCTGCAGCAAATTATATTATTTCCAGTGCGCCGAAACCGTCGAAGAAGCCTGCGGAAAAAGTCGCACGCCTGGTTGATGCCCAGGAATTGCAGAAAGAAAATGCCCGACCGCAGTGGCAGGCAGGTGGCACAGTCGTCGCAGCCGAAAGTGTAGAGCTGCCATCCCAGGTGAGTGGCAAGGTTACGTTTATTGCCAAAGAAGCCGTACCCGGCGCCATGCTCAAAGAAGGTAACGTGCTGGCGAGAATTGATAGCACGGATTACAGACTGGCACTGAAGCAGGCAGAAGCATCGCTGGCTCAGGCGAAAGCGGATATGGCTATTGAGCAGGGGCAGGTTGCACTCGCCCGTGAAGAGTACGAATTATCGGGAACCCGCCTGAGTGATACTGATAAAGCTCTGGTATTACGCACCCCACAACTGCAGGCTGCAGAGGCTTCAGTTGCAACCGCACAGGCTGCGGTTGATCAGGCAAAAACGAATCTGGACCGCACGGAAGTTCGTATGCCGTTTGACGGTCGTGTTGCTTCCCGCGATATCAGTACGGGGAGTTATGCATCAGCTAACAGTCAGCTATTCTCACTGGTTGCGACTTCAGAATTCTGGATCGAAACGAAAATACCACGCCGTTTTTTAAACCTGCTGGATTATGAAGTACCTGTAACTGTGGGGCATGAAGCCTGGGGGCGTGAAACACGCGAGGCTTACATCCTTAATGTGTTGCCGGGTGTCGCAGAAGGCGACCGCCAGGTTCAGGTTGTTCTGTCGTTACCCGAACCGCTTAACAAAGATCGCGGTCCGGTTGTCTTGGTAAATGATTATGTTGAGCTGACTCTTTACGGTCATCTGGGTGATTCAACCTACGTGATTCCTCGTGAATACCTGACTGATAACAGCACTGTCTGGGTTGTAAATGATAATGAACTGGCTGAGCGTAACGTCGATGTGGCCTATGCCGGCCGTGACAGCGTCTGGATTCATTCAGGTTTTGAAGCGGATGACCTTCTTCTGACCAGTCAGGTCGATGCAGCGGTGCCGGGTATGGCGGTTCGTGTTGCCGGACGTGCTACGGGAGACGACCAATGAGTCATAAGGGCGGACCAGTCGCATGGATGGCACGTCATGGCGTGGCCCCAAACCTGTTAATGGCCTTTCTGATTGTTGGTGGTTTTTTAATGTCACTGGCGATCAGAAAGGAATATATTCCTAACACTGACGCTGACATGGTTATTGTCAGTGTGGCGTATCCAGGAGCAACGCCATCTGAAATGGAGCAGGGTGTTGTTCTTCCTATTGAAAATGAGCTGAGTTCTCTTGATGGCTTCGCCGAAGTTACTTCTACGGCTTCGCAGAGTTCAGCGCGGGTGATGGTTGAGCTTGAAAACGGTTCAGACCGGCAGCAGGCATATCAGGATATTCAACAGGCTGTTAACAACATCACGACTTTTCCCGATGGTATTGAACGTCCGGTAGTCAGTATTGCCGGGCATAGCCGTGAAGTTATGGAACTGGCCATGTTCGGGCCATTAAGTAAATTCGAGCTGAAAAAGCTGGCTGAGCAGGTTCGGGAGAAACTCCTCGATGCGCCGGAGATTTCGAAAGTAGAAATCAAAGGTACGCCAGAAGAAGAAGTTCATATTGAGATTTCTCAAAATACTCTTGAGCGCTACGGCCTGACGCTTGCGCATGTAGCC
>JAYNJA010000121.1:0-8665 GCA_038109705.1 Thalassolituus sp.
TCTACGGAGCTGCGGTAGTAGCCAGGGTCTTCACTGGCGACGGTCAGGATTCCGAGGTTGTCTCTACCGCGGATATGAGCGGCAGCAACCGAACGACAGGCAGTCCCGTCTACTCCCAGAAGCTGTGCGATATCCTGCTCTGGCAGTTGACCGCAGATAGCACGATGGCCCTTAAACAGACGATGTACATGGCGCTGAACTTCGCTGCTGTGAATCGCAATCAGGGGCGGCTCGAGCTGGCGTTCGGTAAAGTGCAGCATGGCCCAGGCATCGACGGAAAAGTCTTTGCGCAGGGAATCATCCAAAGCAGCCTGAACATCAATCCAGGTACCAGCTTCGACCAACGCAAGTACCAGACGCTTACTCTTCTCGAACAACTTATCGTTGCGACGCGCATTTTCGAGCAGATCCGAGAGACGCTGACGAAGCTCAACATTGCGTTCACGATGCACGGCCAGCTGGCGCTCAACCAGACTGGTTGCCGGGCCGCTGTTATGCGGAATGCGCATACTGGCGAGCAGGTCATCTTTGCCGATAAAAAATTCCGGGTGGTCTTCGATATAGGCAATTACATCGGCTTCGGTCAGTCTCAGGGTCTGGCTCATGTCTGTGTTCCACTCAGAGATTTACTTTTCCTTCAAAGACCCGTTCAGCCGGGCCCGTCATTTTTACTGCGCCTTCACCATCCCAGTCGATGAACAGATCACCGCCTGGCAGGCTGACTTTCACTCCACGGCCAAGCCAGCCGCGCAGTTGCCCTGATACTGCAGCTGCGCAAGCGCCAGTGCCGCAGGCGAGGGTCTCGCCTGAGCCACGTTCAAACACGCGCAGGCGGATATGATGTTCGTTGATAACCTGCATAAAACCAACGTTTACCCGCTTCGGGAACGCCGCACAGGATTCAACTGCCGGCCCCCAGCTTTCGACGGGGGCGGTATCAACATCGTCAACACGAATCACGGCATGAGGGTTGCCCATGGAAACAGCGCCCAGATTCACGATGCCAATTTCAGGCACATCAATCGTGTACTCGGTGGCAAACTGGTTCGCGGTAAATGGAATCGCTGCAGGCTCCAGTACTGGCTTACCCATATCAACCATGACCTGACGATCATCGGTCAGATGCAGTTCCATAATGCCGCTGGCGGTTTCAACACGGATGTCACGCTTGCCGGTCAGGTTCTGATCGTAGACAAAGCGGGCGAAGCAGCGGGCACCGTTGCCACAGTTCTCAACTTCACTGCCGTCGGCATTGAAAATGCGGTAACGGAAGTCAACGTCAGAGCGGGTCGGGCGCTCAACGATAAGGAGCTGGTCGAAGCCAATACCGAAGTTGCGGTCTGCCAGCTCGGCGACACGCTCCGGACGGATGTGCGCAGTCTGAGTGACCAGATCCACCACAACAAAGTCATTACCGATGCCATGCATCTTGCTGAATTTCAGCCACATAATCGTATCTCAGTCTGGCAGGCAGCTTTCGCCGGCAAACAGTGATTGAACAGTTTCGCGCTCGCGAACAACAAATGCCTGATCGCCATCGACCATGATTTCAGCAGGACGGCCACGGCTGTTATAGTTCGAAGCCATAACAAAGCCGTAGGCACCTGCAGACATCACCGCCAGCAGGTCGCCCTGAGCGATTTTCAGTTCGCGGTCTTTACCCAGGAAGTCGCCGGTTTCGCAAACCGGACCAACCAGATCGTAAGTACGGGCTGGTTCCTGGGATTCTTCAGCAACAGGCACAATCGCCTGCCATGCACTGTAGAGTGCCGGGCGGATCAGGTCGTTCATCGCGCCGTCAATAATGGCGAAGTTTTTGTGCTCGTTGAGCTTCAGGAACTCTACCTGAGTCAGGAATACGCCGGCGTTCGCGGCAATAGAACGACCCGGTTCAAAAATCAGTTTAAAGGTACGATCACCAAGACGTTCTTTTACTGCAGCAATGTATTCAGCCGGTGTCGCAGGCTGTTCATCACGATACTGCACACCGAGGCCGCCTCCCAGATCAAGATGTTCGATCGTGATGTTACGCGCCGCCAGTTCATCGACCAGAGCCAGTACACGATCAAGGGCATCGAGGAACGGGGAGATTTCAGTCAGCTGGCTACCGATGTGGCAGTCCACGCCTTTTACGTTCAGGCCTGGCAGTGATGCAGCTTTTTCGTAGACGCGAACCGCATCGTTGATATCGATACCAAACTTATTGTCCTTCAGGCCGGTAGAAATATACGGGTGAGTCTGAGCGTCAACATCTGGGTTAACGCGCAGTGATACCGGAGCTTCAACGCCCATCTCAGTGGCGACTGCGCTGAGGCGCTCCAGCTCGGCTTCTGACTCAACGTTAAAGCAGTGTACGCCTACTTCCAGCGCGCGGCGCATTTCATGTGCCTGCTTGCCGACGCCTGAGAATACAACACGCTTAGGATCACCACCGGCGGCAATAACTCGCTCGAGTTCGCCGATGCTGACGATATCAAAACCTGCGCCGAGGCGTGCCAGTGCATTCAATACACCGAGGTTGGAGTTGGTTTTGATTGCGTAACATACCAGATGTGGCCAGTCGCCGAGAGCATCGGTATAGGCTGTGTAGGCCTGCTCGAAAGCGCTGCGGGAATATACATACAGCGGTGTACCGTACTGTTCAGCCAGTGCAGCGAGGGAAACGTTTTCGGCGTGCAGGACACCGTTCTGGTAAGTAAATACGGACATAGCGCTACCGTTATTGTTCTTGTTCCGGGGTTTGGGCAGTTGACGGAAGATACAAAGGCCCTTTCTGACCGCACGCACTCAAGGATGTGCTGGTCAGAGTTATCACAATCAGGCTGAGGATGGACAGACTGTTGATGGTTAAGGCGCGCATTGGCTATCTCCCGCAGAATGCACCGCATTATACGGGCATTCTAGGAGGATGTCTGCGCTTCGCGAGGTGGAGTCCTGGGGTTGGCATTTGTGGCGTTAAGTAGTTTTTCCAGACGTCGTTTCATATCCAGATGACGTGTCAGGTGTGTGTTCTCGACGATGGTCAGATCGTCCAGTTTCAGCACTGGTTGGCCGGAGTCTTCCCGCAGTTGCGGTATCAGTGCACGCCCATGTGTAGCCTGGCTGTATGTCGTGCCATTCAGTGACAGTTCAAGCGGTTCGCCGCTGTTACTGAAGGCGGTCAGTTGTGGGCTGGGCTGACCTGTGGCTTCGTTGGGGATACGGCGGGCCACGGCGCTGAACGTAAATGACTCTGGATCAAGAATCAGCTCGCTGAGTAACAGCGGGCGGGCTTCCTGATTCTGCTCAGTTGCCCAACGCTGATTCAGATGATGAACAAAGCGCAGAACTGGTACCAGCTGCTGGCGGATATCAGTGCCGTCAATCTGCTCGTAGTGTAATGAGCCGTTTTCATCGGTGACGTAAACGTACACGCGTTCTTTCTGACGCCAGTACCAGACGTGCCACTCGTCGCCTTCAGCCTGTTGGAGTACAAGACGCAGCGGACTTGCCGGCAGTGCGTGGCGGTCCAGCTCCCAGCGGCGGAAACGCCGGCGCGGACGGGCAAGCAGACGCACCAGTTCATTCAGGTTAGGCGCATGGTGGCTGATGACTTCTTTACGGCGATATTCAATCAGATGAAAGCTGTCACCGGTCTGTAGCAGGTAAGGGGCGGGTTGAGCTTTACTGATGTGCTCGATCAGATCTTCCAGTAACTGCTCAATACGACGGGTGATGCCGACCGAGCGTACCTGACAATGACAATGTACTTCCCATTTTGGCCAGCCATTGTGATCAAGGTAACGACGGAAATTAAGAACTTTCAGCACCGCATCGTGGATAGCATCATTGCCGGAAAAATAGTCGACCTGCCACTCGCCCCAACTATTGATGGATAGCAGTTCTACGGTCTGAACGAGATTTTCGCGTCTGGAACTGAAGCCCAGAGCATCGTCCCGGTTGCTGATTTTTTGCATGCCGCGGCGCGACAATGACTGTTGTGGATTCACGCCAGGGTTAATAAACAGGTGCCAATGCACGGCATGGCTGTCCTGCTTGAAGTTGAGCTTCGATTTGCGCGGCATGGGTATGGCGAGTACATCCTGAAGTATCGCTCGCAGTTCGTATTGCGTGACTGGGTTGTGGCTGGGGTAGAGGGCCACATGGGAGTGGGATGTCAGCAGACCATTACGTCGGGCGTAGAACAGAATCTCCATCAGCGATGGCGATTGGGTCAGTACGGCGCTGTCGTCACCCGGACGCCAGGTACCCGGTATGAGTTGCCAGATATCGTTCTTCAGATTCAGGGTCAGCTTTTCTTCTTCCATATCGCCCCGGATACCCGGATTGATATCGGTGATTTTTCCAGGTTCGGTACGGAAAGCGGCGTACAGGCGATTACCCAGAACCGTCATATCCTGCTGATTGATATGCACGCTATCGGCATGTTGCTCGCTGAAGCTTACCAGCGTCCGGTAGGCACCCAGCATGCGGGTGACCAGAGCGTTTCGTTCTTTCAGTACTTTAAGTGCAGGCCACTGCTGGCGGCTGTCCAGCTGTGCAAGATACGTGTTATCCCATTCCCACGAGTTTACCTGTTCGAGCAGTGCTTTCGTTCGCCACTGGTTACGCTGGTTGGCGCTTAACTGCGTCAGGGCGATTCCTGTTTTGAAGTAGAAAGAGCGACGCATCAGATCGCGGTCTTCGTTATCTTCTTTACCCAGATGCGATTCCAGCCGATTGAGCATCATCAGATAAGGATCGGTATTAGCAGGGGTAGCGTTGTCTGAATGGACGGCTTCTTTCAGGTCCCACGCCAGCGGTTTGATATTCGGGTAGCGTGACGCATATTCGCAGTTGAGCAGCAGTTTCAGTAGCGACTTATAAGGGCTCCCCAGGCTTTTGCTGATCTGCCAGAGGCCTGCGCCGACAAATTCGCCAGCAGGGATGGTGGGTAAAGCACCGACGTCGAGCCACTGTTCAATATCGACAAGGTGGTTATCGATCAGCGCTGACCAGTAACTGTCGGCTCTGGATTCATATTCTGTTGGAATTAACCACCAACGGGGTGTTTTCCCTGCCAGCCACAAAGCACTGCGGTAGAACTCATCCAGTAACAGCAGGTGCTGGCTACTGCCGCAGTCTTCGCCGTCGGCAGAGCGGCTCTGACCTTCGCGGAAGTCCTTCAGGTTCATCAGAAAAAAGTGTACTTCGGTCCCCTGACCGTCTGCCCATTTTTCGATACGGCGGCATTTTTCCTGAAGGGCTTCGAGTTGATAATCCGTGAGTAATTCGTCGTGACAGACCCAGACATCCAGGTCGCTGTTCTTACTTTGGGCAACGCTGCCCAGGCTGCCCATAAGGTATACGCCGTGGATACATCGCTGTCCGGGGTCTCTGGGAAGCTGCACGCCCCGGGCAAACTGATGAAGTGCCGAATGTTCAGCCAGACCGGGGGAATA
Source organism: Thalassolituus sp. (assembly GCA_038109705.1). Taxonomy (GTDB): domain Bacteria; phylum Pseudomonadota; class Gammaproteobacteria; order Pseudomonadales; family Oceanobacteraceae; genus Thalassolituus. The sequence goes on from JAYNJA010000121.1 coordinate 5,442, forward strand.
TCCGGTTATTCCACAAGGGGTGTCCGGCGCGACGTAGCCTGGCATGCGGGTGCTGTTTGCATGCAGGAGTACAGGCAGTACATTCAGTACCGCCTGTTGGCGCACAGAGAGTTGTTCGCGGGCTGAGGTCAGCTTCTGCTCATTCAGGCTGAGAAAATTTCTGCGCCAGTTTTCGAGCGTCCCCAGATCCGGAAGAGAGATGTTTGGGCTCATCTGAAAAGTATAGATGGCCATAAACGAAATGCCCGGCGAATCAGACGGATTACGCCGGGCACTGCTCAGAGTAGTGGCAGGATGGCTGGTGTTAACTCAGCAGACCTGAACACCTTCAACAAAAAGAGCGCTCACTTTGCCTTTAACGGTTTTGCCAATCAGTGGGTGGTTATGACCCCGTGAAGCCAGCTGGCTGGCGGCTACGGTTTCTTCCCGAGAAGGTGCGTAAAGCACAGCATTGAAGTCATTACCTTCGCTGATGCTCTGATTCAGGCCCAGAATCTGAGCCGGAATATAGGACATGGCCCGGATCAGCTGGCTCTCGGTCAGTTCTCCGCGATTGACCAATGCCATGGCGTGAGGCAGGAAGAAATCGTATTGGCTCATGCCTGATTCCGCATCCGAGAATGGAGCTTTCTTGGCTGCGATTTCATGCGGGCGATGGTTTGAGCTGATCGCCAGTTCGCCGGCGGCCACGGCCGCTACCAGGGCTTCGCGGTCGCGTTCGCTGCGCAGCGGCGGCTGTACGTTGTACAGACTGTTGTAGCCAGTGACTGATGCATCTGTGTAGATCAGATTGGCAAGGGGGGTATCTGCGGTGACACGCAGGCCGCCTTCACGTGCCTGACGCAGCATGCCAATGGCACGGCGCGTACTGATCTGACTAATGTGCGCTCGCACGCCTGTCTGTTCAATCAACAACAGAAGCTGTGCGAGTGCGATGGTCTCGGCGGTTTCTGGAATACCCGCCAGACCCATGCGGGTGGCGACTGTTCCTTCGTGCATACAACCACCGTCGGACAGACTGAGGTCGTTAGCGCAAAGAAATAGTGGAATATCGTAAGTTGCCGCGTATTCCATCAAACGACGCAGGACGTAGCTGTCGCGGATTGGCTGACGGGCGTTAGACATGGCTACCGCGCCGGCCTCCGCCAATGTGTACATGCTGGCGAGTTGTTCGCCTTCCAGCCCTTGAGTCATAGCTCCTAAGGGCAGTACTCGTGTGTGGCCAGCGCGGGCGGCTTTTTCGAGGATCAGCTTAATTACCGCAGAGGTATCAGCCACTGGTTTGGTGTCTGGCAGGCTACAGATATGAGTGAAGCCACCGCGGGCAGCGGCAAGGGTTTCGCTGTCGATGCTGCCTTTCTGACTGTAGCCCGGCTCTGGCAGATGACCGCCAAGGTCGATCAGGCCCGGAATTAGCCATTGACCTTCGGCATTGATGGTTTCTTCGATTTCACCGGCATCCGGGCGGTGACCAATGGCTTTGATTTTGCCATTCGCGATATATACGTCAGTGACGTTGTCGGTATCAGAGGCTGGGTCGATTACCCGGGCATTGGCAATGTGCAGGTATCTCATCAGGCATTTTCCTCTGTAATGATCGGTGTCTGTTGTCCGCTCATGGCCATAGCCATTACGGCCATCCGCACGGCAATACCATAACTGACCTGATTCAGAATGACGGAATGGCTGCCATCGGCTACGGCCGATTCGATTTCAACACCGCGGTTGATCGGACCAGGGTGCATAACAATGGCATCCGGTTTTGCGTAGGCGAGTTTTTCTTCGGTGAGGCCGTAGAGTTTGAAAAACTCACCTTCTGACGGTAACAGGGCATTCTGCATGCGCTCTTTTTGCAGGCGCAGCATGATGACCACATCGCAGTCAGCGAGGCCTTTTTTCATGTCGTAGTAAGGCACGGCGCCTAAGGCTTCGATGTCCCGTGGCAACAGGGTTCCCGGTCCGATAACCCGGACCTCGGCAGCACCTAACGTGCGCAGGGCGTGGATCTGTGAACGGGCAACACGCGAGTGCAGGATGTCGCCAACAATCGCTACGATCTTGCCTTCGATACCGTCTTTGTGACGACGGATGGTGAGCATATCCAGCATCGCCTGCGTCGGGTGCGCGTGGCGACCGTCACCGGCGTTGATGATGGCGACATTCGGCGTGACGTGTTCGGCAATGAAATGTGCTGCGCCGGAGTCTGCGTGACGTACCACGAACATATCGCTGTACATGGCCTCCAGGTTCCAGAGAGTGTCCATTAAGGTCTCGCCCTTAGAGGTTGCCGAGCGGGCGATATCCAGATTAAGAATATCCGCCGATAAGCGCTTCGCCGCCAGTTCAAAGGTGGAGCGGGTGCGGGTGCTGTTTTCAAAAAACAGGTTAACTACAGTCTTACCACGCAATAGAGGCACGGTTTTTACCGCCCTCTCTTGCGTGCTGATAAAAGAGTCTGCGGTATCAAGAATTTCTGTCAGCAGCTCCCTGCTCAGGCCCTCTGTGGTAAGAAAATGCTTCAGCCGGCCATCCTCGGTGAGCTGTACTTTATTAGGATCACTAAAAGAATCGTTGATCATGGCGGATTCCTGTTCAGGCCAGTGTCAGTTCCAGAGGTTTCGGGCCGGTGAGCTTCACCAGTTGCCCATCATTTAATGCGAGGGTTGCACCGCACAGATCCGGCTGCACTGGTAGCTCGCGGCGACCAATATCCAGCAGACATACGAGGCGGATGCTGGCTGGACGACCGTAATCAAACAACTCGTTCATTGCCGCCCGGATAGTACGGCCGCTCATGATGACATCGTCGATGAGTATGATGTGACGATCTTCGATACTCTCCGGCAGTTCTGAACCCTGCACCTTGGGGTGCAGGCCATGGCGGGTGAAGTCATCACGATAAAAACTGATGTCGAGAGTGCCGACTTCGCTGCTACAGTTAATTTCTTCATTGAGACGCTCTGCAACCCAGACGCCGCCGGTCCGGATGCCAACGAGAATCGGATTTTCGATCTGCTCGGTCTGGATGAAGTCGCTAAGGCGCTGGGCCAGGTCCCGGCAGGTCTGTTCGATATCTGGCAGATTCATTCTGTGTCTCCTGAGCGCGGGTGCGCTGCCATCCAACTTTCCAGAATCAGACTGGCAGCGATGCCGTCGACTGAAAAGTCACCGAAGTTCTGATGTCCGCGTTCGCTGATAACGATGCCTTTGGCTTCGTAACTGGT
>JAYNJA010000122.1:0-523 GCA_038109705.1 Thalassolituus sp.
TTCGTGTGCAGCCTGAATGGCCTGAACAACGTTGGTGGAGTTACCACTGGTGGAAATCGCCAGCAGCACGTCACCTGGGTTACCAAGGGCACGGATCTGCTTACTGAATACTTCGTTGTAGCTGTAGTCGTTAGCGATTGAGGTAATGGTCGATGGGTCGGTTGTCAGTGCAATGGCAGGCAGGCTTGGGCGTTCACGTTCAAAACGGTTAAGCAGCTCAGATGAAAAGTGCTGAGCATCGCCGGCAGAGCCACCATTACCACAGGTCAGGATTTTGCCGCCACTGACCAGTGCATTCACCATTAGCTGTGAAGCATGTTCGATGTATGGAGGCAGCTCTTCAGCTGACAGGGTTTTGGTTTCGATGCTGGCGCCGAAATGGCCGATGATGCGTCCGACAGCGGGATACGGCAGCCGTCCACGCGCCTTGCTGATCGGTAATTTGGTGAAGCCCTGGGGTGGCGTCGATGCCGCGACGGCTTTCGTTGCCTATCTCTCCTCTCTCACCAACAAAACCTACACG
>JAYNJA010000122.1:533-1470 GCA_038109705.1 Thalassolituus sp.
TCAGAAAGCACCCTGTGCGAAACCTGACGCTTCAAAACATCCACCGCAGTGGGATTATTGAAAAGCGTTAGTGATCCATTCGAAGGTGACTGGATATCCGCTGGCGGAGATCACGTCGAAGCGACAATCCGGTTCGCGGTTGCCATAGTGCTTCTGCAGATAGTGCCTTGCGGCTCTGTTCAGACGTTGTTGCTTGCGCCAGGTGATGGATTCAGCGCCGGAACCGTGGGATTCGTCTTTCCGGTAACGAACCTCAATGAATACCAGAACATCTCCCTCATGCATGATGAGGTCAATCTCCCCACCTTTAATCTGGTAATTGCGGGTGATGGACTTCAGGCCCTGTTGCTGCAGAAACTGCTCTGCTAGTTGCTCTACAGCTTGCCCGCGTTCTCGGGTCGTCGTTGTCTGATCTTTCTGCTCGTTACTGAACCACATATGCCCTCCATGGCGTTGTGATATCGAAAAGCTACTCGTCTCTGGCCAATTGCACTGGCGCACCGCCATTGAAGCGGGTGCAGTCGGTGTGGCGATGAATGCGGCGTTGCTCATCCAGTGTGAGCGCACCGGTGCTGCCGTAGATACGGCTGTCCGGGAATGCCTGCAGTTGTTTTACCCGGGCTACGAGGCGGAAGGCGTCAGCACCCAGTGCATAGAGGCGGGCAAAGCCGCCCTGGCCACCGGTGGCATCATCAACTGCGAGCTTGACCTCAGATGGACGCAGTAACCAGGGGGCGTCGCAGAAGTAGATACCGTTCAGGTCGCGGTCGGCGCGAGTGTTAATCTCGCCAGAAAATACATGAGAGGTGGCATAAACCGGCAGGTCACGGGCAAAGTTGAATGCCAGCGTTGGTTTGATCTGGCGAGCCTGCTCCGGCAGTGCGACAAGGAACATCCAGTCAGCATCCTGACGACGGCGTGGCTCAAACTCAACCGG
>JAYNJA010000122.1:1480-8654 GCA_038109705.1 Thalassolituus sp.
GCTATCAACGTTCAGCAGGGCGCTGATGTCCGGGTTGTAATCTTTGACTTTCGGGTATTGGCGGACTTCTTCGATTTCACCACCCAGCTCCAGCCAGTGTGCTTCGAAAGCCTGAAAGATACGAGCGCCCCAGCTGCCTTCAGGAATCATCACCAGTGCCCGGCGATGACCGGCTTTCCAGGCCTGATCAGCGATTTGAACCGCTTCATCTTCAGCCGACAGACCGAACTCGAACAGCTCTGCGGGTAGCGGATTGTAGGCATCGCCTTCGCGCGATCCATAGTTCAGTGCCAGGGTAGGGAGAGGCAGGGAAGTACGTTCTTCCAGAGCCTGCACATCATTTTTGGTCAGCGGGCCGACCAGCCATTGGCTGCCAGACTGGATCGCCTCTGCATATCCCTGGTCAACAGATTCTGTGCCTGTCTGATCAATGATAGTGATCGCAGGGACCGGAAAGCCTTTCTGCAACGAAGAATAATAGGCTGCCATAAAACCATCACGGATGGCCTCGCCGGTACGGGCCAGCGGGCCTGTCAGGGGCAGGAGTAAGGCAACGCGGTCCGGACGGGACGCTGCAATATCTTCAAGCATTGCCAGTGCGCCGGGCAGGTTGTCTGCAGCTGGATGTCCGGGATTCAGTAACTGCCAGTCTTTAACACCAGCCAGTTGTTCATCAATGGTCAGGTCGTGGCTGCGACTCACAGCCGCCAAGGTGAGCCAGGCACCGAAGCGGGTGTCTGGTGCGGTTTCAGCCTGACGTAGCAGGGTTTCTGAAGGAATCTGCATCAGATCAAACCAGAGCTGATCGTAGTTTGCTTGCTTCAGTTCATCACTGATGACTGCGGAGACAAAGTCCCGTTCACGAGCCGCTTCGAAATACTGCTCCTGAGCTTCCATAATGCGCGCTGACAGGAGCGCCGCACGGTACTGTTGCTCATCGCTGGTGAAATCGATGTAGTGTTCGTATGCCGTCAGCTGGTGGCTGGCGGTATCGGTATCTCCCAAGCCCAGGAAGGCTTCGCTCGTCAGCAAATGCCACTCCCCCCGGCCAGTCGGTGTGAGGTCTGCGACATCCAGCAGTTGCAATTGCACGCGTGCATTGCCAAACTCGCCGGCATCAATCATTTGCCTGACGGCCTGCAACTGCGCACTGTTTTCAGGGCGGATTTCAGCAAGGCTTGCCGTGTTATCGACAGGGGTGCTACTGCATCCTGAGATCCCGGTGGCGGCAATGGCAAGTAGCGCAGCTGGCAGCATGGCCCAGCGGCGTGTAATCAGTAAGCGTTTTTCAGGTGCAGTGTCCCGCATGAGTTCCCATCCGACTAAACCTCAGGGCGGCGTGCTATACGTCGTCGCCACTCCTATCGGTAATCTTTCTGACCTCAGTGAGCGGGCCATTAAGGTGCTCACTGACGTGGATCTTGTTGCCTGCGAGGATACCAGACATACACAGAAATTACTCCAGCACCTCGGGCTGCGCAAAGTGATGCTGTCTGTGCATGACCATAATGAACGCGACCGTATTCAGCAGGTCATAGGGCACCTGCAAGAAGGCCGAAGTATGGCGTTGGTGTCTGATGCAGGCACACCATTAATTTCAGACCCGGGTTACCCGCTCGTCAATGCATTGCGGGAAGCTGGTTTTCAGGTGATGCCGGTCCCAGGACCGAGCGCACTGATCACCGCACTGAGTGCTGCGGGCCTGCCTACAGACCGTTTCTTGTTTGAAGGGTTCCTGCCACATAAGGCCGGTGGCCGCCGCGAGCGCCTGGAACCGCTGGTAAATGAAACAGCGACACTGGTTTTTTACGAATCAAAGCATCGGATTATCGAGACTCTGTCTCTGATGGCCGAAGCCTTTGGTGATGATCGCCGAGCCTGTGTCGCCCGTGAACTTACAAAAACCTTCGAGACCTTTTATCAAGGAACGTTGGCCGCCATTCAAGAGCAGCTTCAAGCCGACGACGATCAGACCAAGGGTGAGTTTGTGGTCATGGTGCAGGGCAATCCGGAACCTGCGACCGCCAGTGCGTTTGATACCGATAAGCTGTTCCGACTCTTGCTGGCAGAGCTACCGCCTAAAAAGGCTGCCGCTATCGTTGCGGATCTGACCGGTGAGAACAAAAAAGCCCTGTATCAGAAGGCGTTGGAGATTCAGGGCAAGGTCTGAATCGTCGTCTATGCTTGTAAAGGCCGCTGAGTGAACGGATGGTCAGTAAAATGTAAGTAACCGGACCTGGATCGCACTTTGGGTGGTATATCAGGCCAACCGGCTTTTTCTGGCCATGAATGCGTGGCATATTAGACGGGTTGGTCGGATTGTCTGACAATGATGTCCTTCCTGACCAAACAAAGAATAAAAATAACGTCCTTCGGGGATCATAAAAATGAAGCTGCTCACCCGCTCAATCGCAATCTGTGCGACTGCACTGCTTGCTGCCTGTCAGCCTGAAATCGTTGCACCGGCCGATGACTCTGTTCACGCGACAACCGATTTTGATATCGAAATTGAGTTCACTGGCTCCTCTTTCTTTACCAGCCGTCCGGCACCGGATGATCTGTTAATTGAACTGAACTCTGCTGATGTAACCGCTGCCTTTGTGGTTGAGAACAGTGGCGCGACTTCAACGGCCTATCAGCTGATGGATCATATGCATCCGGGACGCAATATTCTGCGTGTGACTGGCTTTGATGAATTCGATCAGATTGAATTCTGGTACGACACCGAAGGTCCGGAAATTCATATTCTCAGCACCGATCGTAATGCAATGACCGTCAGTGGTTATATTGCCGATCGTGGCGGTGTTGCCTCGGCACAGATTGATGGGGTGAGCATCGATCTCGACGAAAACAACGCGTTCACTGTGCCTTTTTATGATCAGGCGGTGAATACTATTGAGGCGGAAGACGACTTCGGCCACACCAGTACTACACAGTTTGCTCGTCGTGATCAGGAATTCTCTGGTATTTCAGCGCGTCTGAACCAGGGCGGTTTTGATTTTCTCGTTAGCGTTCTCGAACAAGAACTTAACAACACCGATCTCTCTCCGATTGTCGCGGGTATGGATCCGATTCGTCTGCTGAACACACTCGGCCTGTTCGACATGAGCATTTCTTTTACCGGTGTTTCATTCTCGAATGTTGATGTGGGTCTGAATATTCTCGATAACGAGCGCATTGATACAGATATTGCGGTTAAAGATGTGGTGCTGGGCTTTAACCTGAGCGGTCGTATCGGTTTCTTTATTCCTTACAACAGCTACGGCACGGTCACTATGGCTGACCTGCAGTCAGGTACAGACCTGTTGCTGGATATCCGCAATTCTGATCTGGACATCAGTCTGGCGAACACGACACTGAATCACTCTTTTCCGAGCATTGATTTCGTCAACACCAACGGCATCATGAATATTTTTGATGCTCTGACCAGCTCAATTATTGGTGCAATGGCACCGCTGGTTGAACGTATCTTTATCGACGTGCTGGAAGAAATCATCATTCCTGTGGTTTCAGACTTTGTTAAAGATATTCCGATTTCACTGTCTGTTGCTTCTCCGGTTTCTGGTGAAACTGTCGATGTTAACGCATTGCCGACTTTCCTGGATTCAGCAGATCACGGCGTCACTGTTGATCTGAATACCCATATTGTTGCCCCGGTTGTTAGCTCTGATGTGTCTTCACCACTGGGGTCTGTATACACCGGTGACAGCACTCCAACGATGGGCGCGACTACGCCTTCAGGTCAGCCTTATCACTTCGGTGCTTCTGTCTCTGCAGATGTGGTTAACCAGGCAATGCTGGCGGCCTTCGAAGCGGGTCTGATTTCTTTCGATGTGACTCAGGAAATCGTACCGAATGCGACGCCTGCGGGTATTGCGGTATACCGCTCTCCTGAAGATGAAATTGATGAGCTGGATGAAATCCGTCTGCGTATGGAGCCGGGTGCTGCACCGTTCGTGAAGTTTATGGATGACAATGGCGTTGCTGGTCGCATGGGCTGGTACGACGTTCACATCGGCTTCGATCTGTACAAGCCGGAGTGGGGCGAGTTCCGCACTGTATTCGGCGTTACTTTCGATCTGGATGTACCATTTGGTATTAACTCAACCGAAGATGGCTTCCTGAGTATTGGTGTTGAGCAGGCTCCGCTGGTTAATGTCACCTCGTTTGATGATGCAGGTATGATTCGCCTGATGCCAGGTTTCGTTAACTCAACGATTGACTACTTCATGCCTTGGATCATGCCGTATGTGGCAGAGAACCTGAAAGTTGTGCCACTGCCACGTATCTACAACCACACTCTGTATATGCGCGAGTTCTGGGTTGCTGGTGGTAGCAGTCTGTCTCTGGCGGGTGATCTGATTCCGGTAAGCGTTACAGAAGCTGCGGCACGCCCAGAAACAACAGTTGGTGCAGTTCAGCATGTCGATACACAGCAAGTGGTATCGACTTACGATGCAGAAGGTGCGATTACCGAATCTGTTGTGGTTGCCGAGAATGGTTATGTGGTCATCAGCGTTGATGGCCTGAACCCGGCAGAGAACCTGGGTCGCCTGGAGTATCGCTATCGTGTAGACGGTGGTAGCTGGTCGCTGTGGAAACATCGTGAAACCATCGAGCTGTCACATCTGCTGGCCGGTGATCACGAGGTTGAGATCTGTTCACGCACGCCTTTGATGAAGCGCGAAGTAAGCTGTCCTGTGGTGACCTTCACTACCAGTGTGGCTAACTGATAGCTCACGATCTGGTTCTGATTCGGTTGATAAACAAATCCCGCCAATTGGCGGGATTTTTTTGCCTGTAAGGTCTTCTCATAATTTACCTTCATTTCTGCCCCTGAACTCAACCCTGAACTCGCCCCTTAGCTCCAGTCCTTAATTAAGCCCAGCTCTTAACCCCAGGCCCATATTGTTTAACCTGCCATTTCATCCCCTGTTCTGAATAAGAAGTTTACATGTAAACTAAATATTGTTTATATGTAAACTAACAGGGCGGCAGACAGTACCCTGACCATTGACCCCAACCAATACCTTCAACCAGTAACGTAACAGAGAAAAGCTATGGATCGTCGTTTGTTTTTTTTGCTGAACAAGGCTCAGAAGAAAATGTTCCGGCACGTCGACGATGTCTGTGAGCGCGAACTTGATGCATCGGTGACTCAGCTCGCTGCGCTGATGATGGTGGCTAAGCAACCAGGTATGCAGCAGAAAACGTTGGCGCATGCGTTGGACCTGAACAAGTCAGCCGTGACCGGCCTGGTAGCTCGTATGGTGAAAAACGGTCTGCTGGAGAAAGGTGGTCTGGCTGATGACGCACGGGCTGTGACACTGACCGCGACCCGGGAAGGCATGGATAAAGTTCGGCAGATGAAAACCCTGATCAGTGCATTAAATGCCCGCCTTGCTGAGGAGTTTAATGAGGATGAGCTCCTCGTTATTGCCCGGTTTCTAAATTTTATAATTGAGACGTTCTGACTGGAGTGTAGTTATGCCAGAAACGATTATTTTACCAACCACAGCAGGGCACAGCATTACTGCTCGATTGTTCGCTGTAGATTCATCATTGGCAGATTCAAAGACGGCAAAAGGTATCTGTATTCTGGCTCCAGCGACGGGGGTCGCTCAGTATCTCTACGATGATTTTGCTGAGTGGCTTACAGAGCAGGGGTTCTATGCACTGACCTTTGATTATGACGGTATGGGGATGTCGGTTGATGGCCATGTTAAGCAGTGTCGCAGTGATAAGTTGAGCTGGGGAGAACACGATTGTCCGGCAGTGCTCAATTATGTTGCTTCTGAGTTTCCGCAGCTGGAGAAAATCTGGATCGGTCATAGCGTCGGCGCTCATATGTTGGGAATGATGCCGTCGACCGAGTTAATTGACCGGGCCATTACCGTCGGGGCAGGAACCGGAACCTGGTGGTATAACTCGCCGCCGACGCGTCGTATGGCCTGGTTTCTTTGGTATGCCCTGGTGCCTTCGATTGTACCAGTGGTTGGATATTGGCCCGGTAATCGACTGGGTATTATGTGCGATATGCCCAAAGGCGTGATTATGCAGTGGCGACGCTGGTGTCTGCGTAATGATTATTGTGTCGGTGCAGAGGGGGAGTGGCTGAAACAGCGATTTTCAGCCGTGAAACTGCCGATTAAATCCCTGGTATTTAGTGACGATGAGATGATGTCATTGAATAACGTTTCGCGTTTGCACGCATTTTTTACCGGGGCTAAAGTGACGCGAACCGTGATTTCCCCGCAGGATGTCGGGCAAAAGCGTATCGGCCATATTGGTTGGCACAAGGGTAAGTACCGTGCTTTATGGGAGAAGTATTTTCTGCCAGAACTGACTCAGACAGCGTAGTTAGTGTGAGCCGATAAAAAAATCCCGCCAACGGCGGGATTTTTTTTCTTACTTACTTTCTTCTAGTCCATTTCGGCATGATGTCTGGTGCTAGCGCGGCATGTCGTTAATTATCTCGGGGCCTGATAATGGTGATTGCATAATTGCCGGCTCAATGGCATCCCAAACGTCCTGCAGTGTATTTAATGTCTCCAGTTGTAAGGAAGTCCCCAGTGTTGTGACAACGACGTTTTCATCCGGAATATTGATGATCAGCTGGCCAAAAAATCCGGTAGCAAAATAGGCGTTGCGTGGTGCATTTTTCACCATGATGTCATCGCCAGAAACCAGAATACGATGCCATTCGCCCTCGCTTTTATTCAGCCAGGTCAGGTAGCCGTAATTGGAATTGGCATCCGGATAAGAAGGTTGGGTCATATCCTGAATGTAGTTTTCAGACAGTAAGCGCTCGCCACGCCAGACACCTTTATCCATCATCAACTGGCCGATGCGCGCCAGATCACGACAGGTTGAAGTAACACCGCCGCCGATGGCGATATTGCCGCTGAAGTCCGACGCCCAGGAGGAGTACTGCATACCAAGTGGATTGAACAGGGCGACATCAGCATAGTCGTCTGACGTCATACCAGTGGCGACAGACAAAATCTCACCCAAGGTATTTACCCGTGCCCCTGAGTTATATTTGAAGTCGCTGCCCAGCGGATCACTATGAGCAACCTGGCCCATGACATCACGAATCGTTGCATCCGGATTGATGCTTGATGGGTAGGAGTCTAACCAGTCACTGACTTTGTCGTTGATCGACAGGTAGCCC
>JAYNJA010000123.1:0-8599 GCA_038109705.1 Thalassolituus sp.
TACCACCACTCCCCGAGTTAGATGAAGGCGCTCTTCTGCAGGAACTACAGGAGAAGGGCCTTCCTTTACCGGTAATCAAACCCGTCCTGAAGCGTATTCAGGACGAGGCCCACGCCTATTTTCGTGCAACCCTGAATGCCGACATTCTGGTACGCCAACGCTCCACGCTGATTGATCGCGTACTGCGCGCACTCTGGGCATTCCGGGAAGTAACCTCTGACGGTATCGCCCTTCTCGCCGTCGGCGGTTATGGACGTGGCGAATTACATCCGCATTCTGACATCGACCTGCTGCTTCTCGCCCGTGATGAAGACTCGATAAATAACAACGCGGCAGAGCTGCAGGATTTCATCACCCTCCTGTGGGATGTCAAACTCGATATTGGCCACAGTGTGCGTACCCTCGATGAGTGCGTCACCGAAGCCAGCGGCGATCTGACCATCATTACCAATATGCTGGAGTGCCGCACGCTTGTTGGCGACCCATCATTACTTGCTGAACTCAAAGCCCGTATAACACCCGAAAACCTCTGGCCAGCGAAGCGCTTCTTCGACGCGAAATGGGAAGAACTCACCCAGCGCCATGAAAAGCATAACAGCGCCGATTACAACCTCGAGCCTAATGTTAAGAACTCTCCGGGGGCACTGCGGGACATCCAGACCATCAGCTGGGTTGCTATCCGCCACTTCGGAACGGGGACTCTACAGGCACTGGAAGACAATGGCTTTCTGACAGAGTTTGAACATCGTCGGCTTGAGCGCACTGTGAGCTTTCTATGGCAGGTTCGCTACGCACTGCATATGCTTGCCGGGCGCGAAGAAGACCGCCTGCTGTTTGATCTGCAAACTCAGGTCGCTGAGCTTCTCGGCTACAAAGATTCCGGCCGCCAGCTCGGTGTCGAACGTTTTATGTCTCAGTTCTATCGTCATCAGCTGTCGACAATGGAACTCAGCGATATGTTGCTGATGCACTTCAATGAAGACTACATGAAGTGTGATTCCAACACGGTGGTCGCGGTAAATGAGCATTTCGTCCTTTGTAATGGTTACCTGCAGCTGACCACCCCCGATCTGTTCGAACGCGAGCCTATCTGGCTGATTCAGGTATTCACTATGCTCGCACAACAGATGGATTCGAAGGGTATGCACTCATCGACCATCCGGGCGTTACGCGACAGCCGCGAGCTGATAGATGAAGACTACCGTCGCACCCCTGAAAACAATGCCGCCTTTATGGCCCTGATGCGCGGAAAGTCACGAGTGGTACGTGAGCTGTCCCGCATGATGCGCTACGGCATCCTTGGACGTTACATTCCAGCGTTTGGCCGTGTTGTCGGCATGATGGAATACGACCTGCTGCACAAGTACACCGTCGACGAACACACCTTCCGTATGATCCGGCTGTTGCGACATTTCCGTTTTGGCGATGTGCGCGAACGCTTTCCGATTGCATCCCGCCTGATTCACAAGGTACCCAAGAAAGAAGTTCTGTACCTTGCAGCATTGCTTCATGACCTGGGTAAAAGCCGTGAAGGTGACCATACCGTCAACGGCGGTGAAATAGCCGAAGATTTCTGTATTCAGCACGGCCTGAAGCCTGCGGATACACATATGGTGGTGTGGCTTGTCAGTAATCACCTGCTGATGTCGAACGCTTCACAGCGACTGGACCTCAGCAATCCGGATGATATCCATCAGTTCGCGGTAGAAATCGGTGATCAATATCACCTGGATATGCTATTCCTCATCTCAGTGTCAGATACTCACTCGACCAATCCGGATCTTTGGACCCCATGGCGTGCAGAACAGATGCGCGAACTGTATCGCAATACTCAAGCTGCACTCCGCCGGGGCCTTGAAAACCCTCTGCATAAAGAAGATGTCATCGAAGAAATTCAGCAGGAAGCCATCGCGCAGCTGCAGAACTATGGCCTCTCAGAAGAGTATGTACGTAATATCTGGGGCGACCCGGGTGATGACTACTTTCTTCGCGAGGGGGTAGACAACATCGTCTGGCAGGTACGTGAAATCGACGCCCACGGCTCCAGTGAAAAGCCTCTGGTATCTGTGCGCCAGACGTCTGACCGACAGTTTGAAGGTGCGACACAGATCTTCGTGTTTATGAAAGATCAGCCAAATCTGTTTGCGGTAACGACTGCCACACTAGATCAGCTGAACCTGAACATTCAGGACGCCCGCATCATGACCTCAGAAACAGAGAATAATGCGGTCGACACCTATATTGTGCTGGACGAAAACAACGAAACAATTACCGATCCTGAACGCATACGCGTGATCCGCAATACGCTTTGCGAAGCGCTGGCTGAACCAGAAGATTTCACTACTATTATTGGGCGTCGCACCTCGCGCGTACTCAAGCAGTTCAGCGTTCCGACTCAGGTAACCATCAGTAATGATCCTATTCTGAAGCGCACGGTTCTCGAAGTGATCGCAGCAGACCGCCCTGGTCTGCTGGCAAAAGTTGGCAGCATTCTGATGGACTTCGGCGCGCAGCTGCAGGGAGCGAAAATCCTTACAGAAGGCGAACGCGTCTCCGACATCTTCTTTATTGTCGATGAGAATAACGACCCTTATTCAGATCCAAAGCTTTGCCAGCTGTTGTGCCAGACCATTGAAGAAGGCCTTGACCAGCAGGTCGAAGATCAGTCTGCCGTCTGACGTTACCTCCCCTAGTGCGATAGCAGAACAATCTGTCCTGCTGTCGTGACTCGCCGCATACGCCCCGCTTGGTTATAGTGATCTCATTGAGGAGACACACTATGCGCACACTAGAAAACATTATCCGCAGTTACCCAAGCTCTGATGGCGACGGCGTTAAAATCCGTCGCCTGGCCCTCTTTAATCAGCGCCAGGCAGACCCGTTTCTTATGCTCGATGAACTGGTCTCCGACGATGAAGCGGATTACATGGGCGGTTTTCCTCCGCATCCACACCGTGGAATGGAAACACTGACCTATCTGCGCAAAGGCGCACTGATTCATAAAGATCATATGGGCAATCGCGGTGAGATCCGTAGTGGCGGTGCTCAGTGGATGTCAGCAGGCCGTGGCATTATTCACAGCGAAATGCCGGAAGAAGACATGGGCGGCCTGCACGGCTTCCAGCTCTGGATCAATCTGCCTGCGAAAGACAAAATGAGCGATCCCGCGTATCGGGATGTCCCTGCGACGGAAATTCCAGAAGTTACGTTAAGCAATGGTAGCAACGTAAAAGTGATCGCCGGCGACTGGACTCTGGAAGGTCAAACCGTATCCGGCCCACTTGACCGCCTCGCGGCCAAAGCAGCGTATCTGGACGTAGCCATTCCGGCAGGTGAGGCTCTGAGTATTCCGGTTGCCGATGGACGTCGAGCGATCGTTTATGTGTATGTGGGCTCTCTGGAAACCGGCCAGAAGGTTCCTGAAAAGCCCCTGCTGGTATTCTCCAGTCAAGGAGGCAACCTTGAGCTTAAGGCAGAAACCGATAGCCAGTGTCTGGTATTAACCGGCGAGCCGATTCAGGAGCCTGTCGCTCATTACGGCCCATTTGTGATGAATACGCACGAAGAAATTGAACAGGCTATACGTGATTACAACAGCGGTCAGTTCGGTCGCTGAAACCAGTAACAGCAGAAATAAAAAAGAGGCGCTAACGCCTCTTTTTTTTTGCATAGCCTGGTTTGCTTAGTCTTTTTTACGCTTAATAGGCGCGAAACCTTCGCTATCCATCAGGTTACCCGAACTCTTCGGACGTGACGGACGCGGCCCGGCTTTCTTCTTCGCCGAAGGACCCTTTTTAGCTGCCGGCTTTTTGCCTTTTTTATCCGCAGGCTTTTTCTTTTTCACGCCAGCAGCTTTGCCAGAGGCCTTCAGCTTCTTCGGACCGGTGTAATTACCCTTCAGTTCCTTAATCGTACGAGGCTCCATCTCCTGCTGCAGGTAACGCTCAATCGCAGCTTTCAGATTCCACTCGTTAGGCGCAATCAGGCTGATCGCCAGGCCCTGACGGCCGGCACGACCAGTACGGCCAATACGGTGCACGTACTCGTCACCTTTTCGGGCGAGATCGTAGTTCACCACCAGGTCCATACCTTCTACGTCGAGACCACGTGCTGCGACGTCGGTAGCTACCAGAATATTACGGCGACCGTCACGAAGACTCTGCATCACGTAGTTACGCTCATCCTGCGTCATTTCACCGTGAAGCATCGCAATACCATTGCGATGGCGCTTAAGGAATTCCCACAGGCGCTCAACATCGGTTCGCTTGTTCACGAAGATGATGGCTTTCTCGTAGGTTTCATTCGCCATCAGCCAGACCAACAGGCGATCTTTGTGGGCACCATCATCGGCGAGAATACGCTGCTGACGGATGTCGTCATGCTGATCCTGAATACGCTGAGTGGTAATTTCGAGTGGCTCTTTCAACCAGGAACGCGCTACACGGCCTACCCCTTCATGACGCAGGGTCGCTGACAGTAACATGGTCTGACGCTCGCGTGAGCACTTACCAACGATATGCTCCATATCTTCAGAGAAGCCCATATCCAGCATACGGTCAGCTTCATCCAGAATCAGGAATTCAATATCCCCCAGCTCAGCGGTTTCACGCTTGAGGTGATCAACCAGACGGCCCGGTGTAGCAATCAGGATCTCAGGGTTTTTACGCAATACCGCAGCCTGATACTTAAACTCTTCACCACCTGTCAGCACACCCGCTTCGAGGCTGTTCATGTCGGTCAGGCGCTTTGCTTCCTTGAATACCTGACGGGCGAGTTCACGGGTAGGCACCAGAATCAAAGCGCGGGTAGCACTGTTTGGCGCATCGTTCTCAAGCATCTTCTGCATCATAGGCAGCAGGTAGGCCAGTGTCTTACCACTACCGGTTTCTGCACATACCTGCAGGTCACGACCTTTCAGAGCCTCAGGTAATACCTGCTGCTGAACTTCGGTCGCTTCAGTAATGGACTGCTTTTCCAGCCCTGCTTCTAATCTTTGATGTAATTCGATGCCGGCAAACACGCGCATGACCCTGATCGTATAAAAAACGCGAGTATACCAGAAGAGAGCCAAATCCCCTCTGTCTGAGGGCTGTTATCTGCTCACGCCTTTCACTAAACTGGGCTCTTTCGTAACGAACAGGGATTACTGCAATGAAAAAACTGATCGGCATTACTCTGATCAGCGCTGCCATCGCGGGTTGTGCAACGACATTAACCGGTCGTAACCAGCTGATGATCGTGTCTCCGAAATCAGCCATCGTTGAATCTGAAAAGGCATACATCAGCACTGTCGCGGAGCTGGATCAGAACAGCCAGCTGATTAAAGACAAAGCCTGGGTAGACCGTATTTCTACCATTACCGGCCGCCTCGTCACTGAGGCGATCAAACTGCAGCCAGAAACCAAAGACTGGGACTGGAGCGTGGCGATCATTAACGATCCCAACACTTTAAATGCCTGGTGTATGGCCGGCGGCCGTATGGCGATTTACAGCGGTATCGTTACTCAGCTGAACCTGACTGATGATGAAATCGCTCAGATCATGGGGCATGAAATTTCTCACGCACTGGCAAACCACACCGCAGAACGTATGTCGCGCGCTGTACTGATGAATGGCGCCCTTGCTGCGACAGCGGCTGTGACAGATAACAACGGGTATGTACTGTCGGGTACTGCTATGGCGGCAAAAGTAGCGCTGGAACTGCCAAACAGCCGTACTGCAGAGTCGGAAGCGGATGAGATTGGTATTGAACTGGCCACCCGCGCCGGCTACAAGCCAGAAGCAGCCGTATCGCTGTGGAAGAAGATGGCAGAAGCCGGTGGTGGCGGAGGTCCTGAATTCCTCAGTACTCACCCATCACCGAAGAACCGGGCCGAAACACTCGGCAAACTGGGTGGCAAAATGCTGAAGTACAACCCTCAGCTTCAGGCCTCTCAGGTTTTTCCTGTCACCATAGTGACAGACGCGTCTCAGATTAACTGATACGAGCAAAGCCAGTATGGATCTGTAATTACAGATCCATACTGGTGATCTTGAAGTATTGCGCCCTGAATCCCCGGATAATACTCCCACCCACAGTGTCAGCGCCTGACTGAATATTACCGATAGAAATATGACTGAACGGCGCGTTGTCATAATACTCGTTATAAAACGCAATCATTGCATCACTATCAGTCGTATCAACATTCAGAACTGCCGGATTAGGTTTAGTCAACTCGAGAATAAAATTCCCATCCGACGTCGAGCTGAATTGAAGCGTCTGGATCTCACCGTAGCCAAGATTCAGATCTAGATAGAAGTCGTCAATGTTCAGTGTAGAAATCGCGGGATCACATCCAGTTCCACAGACACCAACATCCAGCTCTTTCGCATAAAAAATAATCGCCGCATTAGCATTCAGCTCGGCCAGACCATTTTCATCTTCCCGCGACCAGAGGCGGATATGTGAATGATCCAGATACACACCCCGGAAATCAAAATCCAGGTAATCAACACGGCCATTACCCAGAATCATCTCGAAGCGCGAGCCGATATCGATTCCGGGGCGTCTTAATGCTGCGTAATCGGAACACTCTGCCGCGGCCCCCATCAGACAACTTGTGCCGTAAGCGCGGGTATCCTGATACGCGGAGTTGTAACGGCTGGTTGCGAACTCAAGCACGCCGAGATCATCACCGATCGCTGCATAATCACCTGCATGCCAGGTTGAACTGTCATCCCAATCAGCGCTCCCCCGAACGCTGCGGATAACCCAAGGATTAAGATATGAGCCGATGTCAGCCGGAGTAGATATCGTTCCACTCTCACTGCCTTCCCCCATAATGTATAGCTCACTCCAGTTCACCGTAACTGGATTGCCCTCGCTGTCATTAACACCTGTCACCGATAGGCTGGCCGAGTCAGAATTAAACACAAAGTCCTCTAATGCGAAGCCTAGACCCGCACCTGAGGTTGCCTGCATTTGTTGATCATCGAGCGCCACCAGATCTGCATTTACCGCAGCCACTAAAGACAGACTCACCAGCCCTGCGAACAATCGGATAGTCATACTCAGCACCCCTTAATCCGGCCAACACAGGTGGCCACACGTGGCGTTCCCCGCGTAGCTTCTTCCAGTGTCAGATAGAGTGGATATTTTGTCTCAGTGCCCGACTGATAACGTGAAATATTCATAAACGCCCCACGTTCGGTGAGAACACGATCCGCACCCGGTACGCCGGAGAGATCCTCCCATGGCACCGAATCCATCTGTACCGACAGGAATACACCCGCCGCAGATCCGGTTTCAAAATCCGTGTCTTTATCACCAATGTAGATCGACTGATAAATGGTCGAACGGAAACAGGCCGGCGTACCCAGTACTTCACAATCACTGGAGTTAGTAAGCGAAGGAATCAGAGAAGCAATCAAGCCGGTTTCATCGGTTTCAAAGTTGCGACCAGTCGGTACACCGAACCACGAAGCCCGCTTAAGATAGGTAGTGTTAAGTTGCTCCGCACCATTACCCGTTGAGCCATCGAGCAGATCTACCTGGGTATAAATTTCTTTATCGGCGGAAGCAGCAAGCAAAAGACAGTTGGGAGCAAGGGCATTCCATCCAGAACAGTTGTTATCGTACACCACCTGAATATCACCACGGATCTGGCCTTCTACAATCCCGGTTACCGAAACAAGCTCACCGGACAGGTCCCCCTGAGCGCGCTCAAAACCGACACGCACGCCGGCAACCTTACGCTCACCGTTTTCCATACGGTACGCCAGTTCGATATAAGGATTCTGAGCAATAAAGGGGATGATCTGAGCGAGTGCGCCATCGTCGTAGTTATCGACACGACCCAGTGAAAAGTCGTTAATAATGATGTCGGCGTCATACACCTTCGCAACACCATTCTCATAAATGATATTGCCGTCATCGTCGGTTACCGGCACGGTGCCATCTTCGTATGCATTACGGCCGAAGCGACCAAGCTGGAGCTCTTCAATATTAAACAGAGTCTCCATCTGCATACCGAGATTTACTTTCGTAAACTCATAGCTGCCTTCCCACTGCCCTGTACCCTGATCATACTCAGACGTATCAATCGTAATAAACTCCTGACCTGTGACGTCAGACATCTCTCTGTCACTCATAGATTCAAGAGCATTGAGTTGCGGCGAGACTAAACACACAGACAACACTACGGCCGAAAACCTGGAAAACGCAGCCACTGGAAACCCCTTTATTAGACATGTGTTTATCCTAGTTGAAGATAAACACTCCCAAGGGGTCGAAATACTGCAAAAACCGGTGTTTTAAATACAACATATCATGCCACCACGACACATAATGTTACATTTTGAATTTGGACGAATTTCCTATAAGAGCCATTCAGCGAGCTTGCCCGGCTAACGGCGAAGATAACTAGCAATTACGTAGGAGCCGTTCAAACCGCGCAGCGCGTTTAACGGCGACAGGTGTCATGGGAGGTATCGCCGATAGCAGAATGGGCCGATCGGCTCCTGCGGGATTATTCAGGCAAGAAAAAACCCCTGACTGCGTAAGCAATCAGGGGTTTTGGATAAGAGCTTGACGATGACCTACTCTCACATGGGGAAGCCC
>JAYNJA010000124.1:0-8587 GCA_038109705.1 Thalassolituus sp.
GTACGTACAATGCCACGTTAAGCATCAGCGCCGCCATTTCCATCATCTGGTTGATATAAATACCCAGACCAGAGGCATGCCCTGCCAGCAGAAAATAACCACCGGAGATAATGGTCATAATGGCGTACAGTGGAACCGACAAGAGTGCGTTGGCAACATTACCGCTCTGCTCTGCCTCCGCTGGCAGTTTTACCATCTGATACAGACAGGTTAGCGCCGCTGAACCAAAGCCAATAATCCACACCCAGAGCAGTACTTTCTGCCCGGAGTTCACTTTAATCCCGGACGATAATACATCTCCCTGAAAACTGGCCATTGAAGTAAACAAAATGCCAAAGGCCAGTAACTGAGCAAATGCCGACACCCGGAAATCGAGTTTGGTAATGGCCGGGCGTAACGAGATATGGTGGCGACGCGTCAACGCAGTACCGGCACACAGGAGTACTAAGACAGCAAACAGAACACCCGCGATTTTCATGCGGATATCGCCCAGTTCAGCAATGCCCTGCTCAATTGTGCGGAACACTTTGACCACAGGCGTAATCCGCTCGACTGCGTTTTCATAACGGCGATAACGGAAGCGACACTCTTCCTGAGCAGCGACTAATGACTGACGGATTACTTCTGGCGGGAGCGGCTCTGAACCGAGCAGGTCGAACTCATCGTCCGCCTGCTCTTCTTGTTCGCGGAGCTTGCGCTCAAGGGCTTGTTCTATGTCCTGATTCGGGTCGCACGGCGGCGCAACAGGATCGGTACGCAAAAGGTAATAACCTTCCCAGGTGCTCTCACCAAATTCCAGTAACTGTCCATGCACACTGACACTGGTATTGAGCACGACCGCTAAGGCCATGATCAGAAATGCTGGCATGGTGGATAGAATTGAATATAAGAATTCAGACCGTGAATTTTTCGCTGTTCTATGTGCCGCAGAGTGCCCCATAGGCTCCATTGGAGTATCCGCCTTTTATTGGTTTATTTTTATTGGTTTATTGTTATATGTATTTCTAAAAAGTACTGGCAGGCGAAAAGCTTAAAGCAATAGCGCGGGCGGTTAAACGACTTTAACCAGCCCGCCTTTTTCGTAACCTAATCGCCCGGTCTGTACTTTCTGGCGCTGCACACCAGGTACCGGGCTCAGCATAAAGATATCGCCGTTGCGGCCTGTCATAGTACGAGGCACACCACAGCCTTTAGCAAGGCCTGCATGTGCGCGCATGTGTTGCTCTTCACCGTGCACCGGAATCGCTATTTCTGGCTGTACCCATTTATAGAGTGTTTCGAGCTCGTCCTGTGCTGGGTGGCCTGAAGCGTGAATAGGAATGTCGACGTCATCGGCAGTAATCACTTCAACGCCTTTCGCCTGCAACTGCTTGATCAGGCCTTCAATCGCTTCTTCGTTACCCGGTATCGCACGGGCACTGAAGATCACCCGGTCGCCGGGATCAAGGTCAAAGTCAGGGTGCGTGCCAGCGGCTAACCGACGCAATGCGGTACGAGGTTCGCCCTGGCTGCCCGTCGCCACAGCGAGAACCTCATGGCGCGGCAGATAACCCAGATGACTGGTTTCCACCGTACCTGCGTTATACGGCCAGATACCAGCACGTTTTGCGCAGTTGTACATATTCACCATGGAGCGGCCGTACAGGCCCATATAGCGACCAGTGTCGTCTCCGATCTGAGAGAGCGTCACTAAGCGGGCAATATTGCTGCCGAAGCAGGTAACTATCACCCGCCCTTTTGCGCCTTCGATGTATTTGCGCAGGCCATCGTATAGAGCGCCTTCAGAAAACGAATGGCCGTTAACCGTGGCATTGGTTGAATCACAGACCATTGCCAGAACGCCTTCTTCGGCGAGCTGACGGTAAGTTTCTTCTTTATAACCGTGGCCGACGACTGGGTCTGGATCAAGCTTCCAGTCGCCGGTATGAAATACGTTGCCCGCAGAAGTACGGATCATCAGCGCGTTAGGGTCAGGAATCGAATGTGTCAGCGCCAGCCACTGCACGTCGAACGGGCCTATGTGCAGACGTTCGCCGGTTTCCGGAATAATAATTTTTACCTGATGCAGCAGCCCGTGTTCTGCCAGCTTCTTTTTAAGAACTTCAGCAGTAAAGCGCGTGCAGTAAATCGGACAACGGAGCTTATGCCAGAGATAGGGTACTGCGCCGACGTGATCTTCGTGGGCGTGGGTAATGATCAGGCCAGCGAGTTGGTCTTTGCGCGCTTCGATAAATGCAGGGTCTGGCATTTGTGTTTCTGGCTCGCCGCTATGATGTCGGGTTCCGTCGGCAGAAACGCGCCCGGGCTTCGGAAAGGTCACACCGCAATCGACCATCAACCACTGGCCATCGTGACCGTAAAGGTTCATGTTCATACCGATTTCGCCAGTGCCGCCCAACGGCAGAAATACGAGTTCGTTCGCCGCTGGCGTCATTTAATTTCTCCGCAACCAGTACCGGGGGCAATATCAGTAATAATCAGATCCGCTCCATGGTTACAGGCATCCTTCATGGAGTCTTTATCACTCACAAGAAAGGTTCCATATAGTACTGAGGCATCGTGCAGCTTACGCACAGATTTATACGACATCACAACGGTCGGACTCATAATCATATCTGAACCTGATTTCTGCGCCGCATTAAGTGGTTCCTCAGATGACACAGCCGTACTTATCGCTGATAACGCACCAACTTTATCCCAGTCTTCGCCTGCGTAAAATGCAGGGTAAGACAGTACCGTTGTTACTTTTCGTTCGCTGAATTCCTGTTTTATTTTCTTAAGGTGAGATATCTCTGGTACTTCGATAAAAATAGGGTTTTCTATTCCGGAGGCTATTAATTCCTGATGAATTTCCGCCGCATACTCATCTGCCGGGAGCGTTTTATTCTGATGAATTTTTAGATCAAGATAGAGCGTTTTTCCTGCAAACCCTGAAGCGACTTCCAGCAACTCAGCTAACGAAGTAAGTTCATGATATGCGAGATGCTCTGAACTGGAGGAATCAAAACGACACTCAAATAATCGAATCAGCTCTTCGTAATAAACATCGCGAATCAGTACTGTCTGGAAAGGTTTCCCATCTTTACGACGGCAATGATCCGGGCTTAACCAGGGGTCATGCGCCAACACAGGGATACTATCCCCGGTGAGCACAACGTCGACCTCGATACCGTCGTAGTCATCGCGGGCAAGGGTCGTTCGGATAGCACGCATTGAGTTCAGCGATTCGTTACCTGTACTGGCTCCATGCGCAAGAAATAGCGGAGCGCCCGAAAGCGCCTTTTCGCCGCTGACTTCGTCATTTACAGACAGAGGCTTCAATGGCCCAGAGCTGCACCCAGCCAGAACCGCAGCCAGCACTACAGCCGGGAACAGTAAGAAATTCTTAGCTTTCACTCGTTTAATCACGCTTATCTATGTTTGTTGATCCATCAATAGAACATCCGCCCGGCCCACAAGTGTCGCAACGTTCCTGCCCTGTCAGCCAGCCTGATACTTTGTAGCGGTTCCGTGCAAACCAGAGGTAGGCTTTATCAGCAAACCAGCGGATCACTGGCCAGCGTAATGGGGCGATCCAGAACCCTTTACCTACTAACGCCCATGCTCGATAAGTGACATCCAGCCCGAGTAACAGTTCCCCGCTGGCGGTATCGGCATGAAGTATCGTTCTCGCCGCCTCAGCATCGATGTGTGGATATTGCTCAGCAAAACCATCCTGCTGAATATCCACCAGCGCCAGACGCCCCGCGGTATCGGCCTTGCGTAAGTGATTCATTTCCCTCACGCACAGCGGACAATAACCATCGTAATAGAGAGTAAGTTCCGGCATGGGAGATCTCGTGTAGCTTACGTGATTATCATTGTCGTTGATTGCTGATTCAGATTTCAACACATGACTATTGGCATTACGCCTTACTTGCAGACCATCTGCTTGCTACACTGTTGGCGAATGGAGTTTGATGAACAGGGAATAAACATGCAGTACAGAGCAATGGCATTACTTCTAGCCACCACAGTGATTACCGCATGTAGTGATAGTGGTAGTTCGGATGCCAGCAATATCACCCCTCCGACTCCCGGTATCGAGCCCCCGCAGGAGCAGCCAATCCAAGCGCCCGAACCTGATCCGGATGTAACTACAGTCACTACTATTGTTGATGAAGGTGGCGTTCTGTTCATTCAGGAACAGAACGATTCCTGCACTGACAGCTGCACAGAAATACTTTTTAGCGGAGATTCCGTCACAGTGACCGCTCTGCCAGAACCCGGCTATACCTTCGTTGGCTGGGCCGGTGCTTGCAATGGCAGCAGCCCGACATGCACGGTAGCGGCGTCTCAACTCAATGCAGGCTCCCAGATACGAGCCGTATTTGCAGAAGACAACATCACGATTGCAATTGAGTGATTTCCAGCTGCCCAAGCTGAAGGCACATACAATCAACGCAAAACCATGCGTAGTGCGCTCGTCGTTGATACAATAAGCGCCATTTTTCACATACCAAGAGACGAGCACCATGCCTGAGTATCGTTCCAAGACGTCTACCGCTGGCCGTAATATGGCCGGAGCCCGCGCCCTGTGGCGTGCGACCGGTATGAAAGACGAAGATTTCCACAAGCCAATCATCGCCGTAGCTAACTCCTTCACTCAGTTCGTTCCGGGTCACGTACACCTGAAAGATCTGGGTCAGCTGGTTGCCCGCGAGATCGAAAAGGCCGGTGGTGTGGCAAAAGAATTCAACACCATCGCGGTGGACGACGGTATCGCCATGGGTCACGACGGCATGCTCTACAGTCTGCCAAGCCGTGAACTGATCGCCGACTCTGTAGAGTACATGGTGAACGCTCACTGTGCCGACGCCATCGTCTGTATCTCTAACTGCGACAAAATCACCCCAGGAATGCTGCTTGCGTCTCTGCGCCTGAACATCCCAGTGATCTTTGTTTCTGGCGGCCCGATGGAAGCCGGTAAAACCAAGCTGTCTGAGCACAAGCTGGATCTGGTGGATGCCATGGTGATCGCTGCTGACGATTCTGCTTCTGACGAGAAAGTCGCAGAATACGAGCGCAGCGCCTGTCCTACCTGTGGTTCATGCTCTGGTATGTTCACCGCCAACTCGATGAACTGTCTGACTGAAGCGTTGGGTCTGGCTCTGCCGGGTAACGGTTCTGTGCTGGCAACTCACGCCGACCGCGAACAGCTGTTCCTCGAAGCCGGCCGTAAGATCGTTGAAAACGCCAAGCGTTACTACGAGCAGAACGACGAATCTGTACTGCCACGCTCTATCGCCAGCTTCAAAGCGTTCGAAAACGCCATGACTCTGGACATCGTGATGGGTGGTTCAACTAACACCATCCTGCACTTGTTAGCTGCCGCTCAGGAAGCCGAAGTAGACTTCGACCTGAAAGACATCGACCGTCTCTCACGCGTGGTTCCACAGCTGTGTAAAGTGGCCCCGAACTCACCGAAGTACCACATGGAAGACGTTCACCGTGCCGGTGGCATCATGGGTATTCTCGGTGAAATCGACCGTGCTGGCCTGCTGCACAACGAACTGCCAACCGTTCACAGCGCGACCATGAAAGAAGCGCTGGATAAGTGGGACATCATGCGCAACCCGAGCGAAGAAGTGCTCGAGTTCTATAAAGCGGGCCCTGCTGGCATCCCAACTCAGACCGCATTCAGCCAGAGCACCCGCTGGCCGACGCTGGACGGCGACCGCGAAAACGGTTGTATCCGCAGCATCGACAACGCCTACTCACTGGAAGGCGGCCTGGCGGTTCTGTACGGCAACATCGCCCTCGACGGCTGTGTGGTTAAGACGGCAGGTGTGGATGAATCTATCCACGTATTCCAGGGTCGCGCCCGTATCTTCGAAAGCCAGGACGACGCCGTAACTGGCATCCTGAACGACGAAGTCGTTGCTGGCGATATCGTGATCATCCGTTACGAAGGTCCGAAAGGCGGCCCGGGTATGCAGGAAATGCTGTACCCAACCTCTTACCTCAAGTCGAAAGGTCTGGGTAAAGAATGCGCCCTGCTGACCGACGGTCGCTTCTCTGGTGGTACTTCTGGCCTGTCGATTGGTCACTGTTCACCAGAAGCTGCTTCTGGCGGTGCCATTGGTCTGTTGAAAGACGGCGATATCATCAACATTGATATCCCGAACCGTTCGATCAATGTCGACCTGACCGCAGAAGAGCTGTCTCACCGTCGTCATGAACAGGACAAGCTGGGCTGGAAGCCTGCAAAAGAGCGCCCACGTAAAGTGACTACCGCTCTGAAAGCTTATGCCAAGTTCGCCACCAGCGCAGATAAAGGTGCGGTGCGTGACAAGGCGATGCTGGACGACTAATTCAGCGCCACTGTTCAAAAAAGCAGCTCAGAAAAAATAAAAAGGCCGGTTTTTACCGGCCTTTTTATTTAAATTTAAATCACCTTTTTCTTGCCGAATCCGCTTGTAGCACCAAATAACCCACCTGTTGGCGTGCACGGAACTTTCTCAGGCATTCCCTATCCGATATAACTGTGTTGTTATAATGCATAAAAATTATGATAGATCAGTATAAGTATTAGATAAGGAATTACCGTGAAACGTACTCTTCTCGCCACACTCATTGCAGCAACCAGCACGGCTGCTTACGCAGAATCCCCTTACTACATCACCTTCGGCGGTGCCCATACCGACCACGAAGTGACCAAAGAATATTTCGACGATTACATTAAGCACAGCTACGACCTTGAGCTCTCAGGTGGCTACATGCTTAACGACAGCACCGCCGTTGAACTGAGCATCGTGCAGCCGTCTCCAGACCAGGTTGATGGTCGTGCAGACGTTGAACAGGCTCGTCTGAGCGGTCTGTTTTTCATGGGCGACGATATGGTTAAGCCCTACCTGAGCGCTGGCCTCGGCTACGGTAAAGTGTCATTGAACGGTGCAGCGGAAGAAAACGCTCTGGCAAGTGTCGGTGCTGGCCTGCAGTTTGATGTTACTGACAACTTCTTTGCTCGTGCAGAATACCGTTACGACGACATGGTTAACGAAACCATAGAACACAATAACTATGTATTAGAAGCTGGTTTACGCTTTGGTAGCGACAGTGTCGCCACCGCATCAGACTCAGCCAAAAACAATATGACTGATGACGTTGCAGCGGCAAAAGAAGCTGCCGCTACAGAACAGGCTAAAGCAGAAGCAAAAGCTCTGGAAGAAGCCCGAAAAGCAGAAGAAGCTGCTAAGGCTGAAGCTGCAGCGGCAAAAGCAAAACTGGCAGCAACCATTGATAGCGATGCCGACGGTGTTGCTGATGTGAAAGATAAGTGCGCGAATACACCAGCAGACGTAACAGTTGATGCAGACGGCTGCCCAGACTTCAATGGTAGCCTGCAAGGCGTGTACTTCGAAACCGGTTCAGCTAATCTGACGGAAAACAGCGAAGCCATTCTTGATGAAGCAGCAGCCGAACTGAAACGTTACCCGAACCTTGCCATTGAAGTGCAGGCATATACTGACAGCCGCGGCAGCGACGCACTTAACCTGAAAATCAGTGAAGACCGTGCTCAGTCGGTACGTACTTATCTGATCAACAAAGGTGTAAACGCCGATAAACTGAGTGCTAAAGGTTATGGTGAAGCCAATCCTGTAGCAACCAACGAAACTGCCGAAGGTCGTGCACAGAACCGTCGAGTTGAACTGAGCGTGAAGAAGTAAATCGTCACCTTAGTGAAGCGAAATAGAAGCAACATAGAAGCGACATAAAAAAAACCGCACAATGTGCGGTTTTTTTACTTCCGGCATGCGAAAAAAATCAGACGCGCATTTCGATACCGGCAGCGGCCATATGCTCTTTCGCCTGCTGCACTGTGTATTCACCAAAGTGGAAAATACTCGCTGCCAGCACGGCGTCTGCACCGCCCAGCTTAACGCCATCAACCAAGTGATCAAGATTACCCACACCACCTGAAGCAATGACCGGGATATTTACTGCGTCGGAAATTGCTTTCGTTACGCCAAGATCAAAACCGGTTTTCACGCCGTCGCGATCCATGCTGGTAAGCAGGATTTCACCGGCACCAAAGTCGGCCATTTTTACTGCCCATTCAACGGCATTAATACCGGTTGGCTTGCGACCACCGTGGGTGAAAATCTCCCAATGATTATCGCCCACCTGCTTGGCATCAATCGCCACGACGATGCACTGCTTACCGAATTTATCGGCAGCAGCTTTTACAAATTCCGGGTTATAAACAGCAGCTGAGTTAATGGATACCTTATCGGCACCTGCATTCAGCATGTTGCGGATGTCGGCAATTTCACGGATACCGCCACCAACCGTTAATGGGATAAATACCTGCTCGGCGATCGCTTCGACCATGTGAACCGTGGTTTCACGTTCTTCATGGCTGGCGGTGATATCGAGAAACGTAATTTCATCGGCACCCTGATCATTGTATCGCTTAGCGATTTCAACCGGGTCACCAGCATCACGGATACCAACAAAGTTCACGCCTTTTACAACGCGGCCTTTATCAACATCGAGACACGGAATAATGCGCATCGCCAGAGCCATACTTATATACCTGTCAGTT
>JAYNJA010000125.1:0-351 GCA_038109705.1 Thalassolituus sp.
ATGGACTGCATCTGCATCGCAGTGAGGCCTACAAGGCCAACGGTGGTTATCAGGATGGTTACCAACACCTCCATTAAACCTATTGCTTGTTGTTTCTTTATTGAAAGCATGTGAGCTTCCTTACGGCCACCTGACCGGAGGTGAGTAGCGTTATCAGAGTATCCTCATCACCTGCACAGCCATCCGTTCTGATCGTTACGGTGCCAGCACTCTCTGCCTGTCCGGTGGCTGTAAATGCAATTGTCGCCAGCCCGCTATCTGAGCTGATAGAAACTCGGTCATCCAACTCGCCTCTTTGCCTGATGAGATCATTGCTGCTTTCGGCGATGATTACCCAGCCATTGGCGATAT
>JAYNJA010000125.1:361-2457 GCA_038109705.1 Thalassolituus sp.
TTCTCCCCGAGTGATCGCAGTATTACGCGCAAATTTAACGTCCATTTCGAACATGGCACCGATTTTACCTGCCAGGGAATCAGCGGACATCGTCTGCAGTGAAGGGCCAGCAACGACCAGCAGGATTCCTACAATTGCCAAAACTATCATTAGCTCGAGGAGGGTGAAGCCTCTGTGTTTACGGATGTTTGCCATAGCCATTATCGATTTTGTGAATATTGGTTTACCTTCCATTGTGACACGCTACATCGTACTGATGAAGTAATCGAATATTCTCTGACAGGCGGTTGCACTCTATCGGCGGGCGGTCATTCGCTGCATTTGACAGCATCTCCAGCCGAGTCTTCGGCTAAACCATCATTGTTTTCGTCTTTTCCCTGACGGATTCTCCCTGAACTGGCTATGATGACTGTGTGGCTCAGATAGTTTGAATCATCATCTCTACAGATACGAAATATACCGTTGTGGCCAAAGGCGTCTCCAAAGGGCTGGAAAGTGATTGGAGATTTTCGGCTGAATTCACGTTTATATACATCGCTGCCTACTTGTGGAATTACTTTCAGAATCTGTTCTCTACCGTCAAGAAGGTCGTTTTGATTTGAGTCGGTAAATATTGTTATTTCTTCTGACCAATCGTCCGAACAACGCCTGCGGAGATCAAGTGGGCAGAATGTTGTCGCTTTGCCCGTGTAGCTTGCCATGTATTTTGTAAACGCAATCGCCCTGTGTATCTGACTACTTTCTGCTCTCATTGCGACCATGTCGTAGAATGCCACAGCCGCAGGAATCGCCAGCGAGGCTGTTATTGATACGATTACCAGTACTATTAGCAACTCTATGACTGAAAATCCATTTCTGTGATCGGTCTGTGGACTTGTGATCATCCTTCTGCTTCCGTGCAAAAAATGAAGCTATCACCCTAACAGCTGTACGATGTTTGTCACTCAGACTCTTTTCGTATTTTTCAGGTCAATCGATAGCCAGTTTCTTGCAACGGTAGCGTAGCGCGCGGAAGCTGATGCCGAGGCGTTCTGCTGCGGCGGTTTTGTTCCAGCGGGTGGCGTTGAGGGCCTCTTCGATGGCTTCGCGCTCCAGGCGCTCCAGATAGCCTTCAAGGTCGCCTAGAGCTTCATTGTGGGATTGTTGCCCGTGCTGGACTTTGGGTGTTTCGAATTGCAGATCACTGATTTCTATCTGTTCGCCCTCCATCAGGGTGAAGGCACGCTGGAGTATGCTATCCAGCTCCCTGAGGTTTGCTGGAAAGTTATGTGCGAGGAGGGCTTCCATAGCTTCACTTGAGGCGGTGACTTCCGGCATATCCCAGTCATGTGCATACTTGCTCAGCAAATGGGTTACCAGGAGAGGGATGTCTTCGCGGCGTTGGCGCAGTGGTGAGACTTCAACGTTTACTACTTTCAGGCGGAAGAACAGGTCTTGTCTTAATTCGCCACTGACGGTGAGTTTTTCAGGATCAGCACTGCTGCTGGAGATAATGCGGACATCGGTATCTTCGTCTTTCTCTGCTCCGGGGCGGCGCAGTTTTTTCTCTGTAATAACCCTCAATAACCGAGCCTGCAGCTCAGCAGGTAGTTTTTCTATATTACTCAAGAAGAGGGTACCACCGGCGGCTTCCTGCAGATATCCCTGACTGCGCAGGCCGTAGCTTTCGGCCGAGCCTAACAGTCTCTCTTCTCCGTTTTCGCTCGCGAGACTATCGCAGCTGACAACAATAAAGGGCGCATCAGAGCGGGAGCTTTGGTAGTGGATAGCCCGTGCAACGGATTCTTTCCCGGTGCCGTATTCGCCATGTATAAACACCGGCGCCTGAGTCCGGGCAATTTTTCGGATGGTTGTCCGTAACTGTTCGGCAGATTCAGACTCGCCAATGATCAGGCCCAGGTGCTGGTCGCTGATGCCTTTCGTAACTCTGCTCAGGCGCAGGGCAGAGGTGGCGAGTTCACGAAGTTGCTTGGTGTCGAGAGGCTTGGCGACAACGTCAAAAGCACCGTTTTTAAGGGCAGTGACTCCGATTTCCATATTACCGAAGGCAGTAATCATAGCGACAGGCATATCCGGATAATTGCGCGAACAGTGTT
>JAYNJA010000125.1:2472-8515 GCA_038109705.1 Thalassolituus sp.
CAGCATGGTGGTGTCCCTGATATCGCTCTGGCTATGAAATTTGCTTAATTATCAACGTTATACATCAATCTATCTGTGATGTAGAACTCAGTTTATTTCATCTTAGCGTCGTTGGGCTGTGATCCTGAAGCAGGCGCCCAAACGGTACTCACCGCTGTACTCGATATGTGCTTCGTTGGCATGGCAGAGCTCTCTACAGAGGTAGAGGCCGAGGCCAGTTCCTTCGTGCTCTGTGGTGCTGAACGGCTCGAATAAACGGTCTAGTTGGTTCTCTGCGACTCCCAGTCCATTATCTCTGACTTCAATGGTGATTCTTTGTGGTCCTTCCTGCGACACTTCGATAGTCACGGAAGGGGTTTGGTTCCGCGCCCGACGGGCATAGCGCAGGCCATTCTGAGTCAGATTGGTGAGAACCTGGAGTAAATGGTCGCGGTCAAAGTAGATATCAAAATCACCCGCAGGGCGGAG
The DNA here is from genome assembly GCA_038109705.1 of Thalassolituus sp. Classification (GTDB taxonomy): domain Bacteria; phylum Pseudomonadota; class Gammaproteobacteria; order Pseudomonadales; family Oceanobacteraceae; genus Thalassolituus. Next base: position 2,941 of record JAYNJA010000125.1, read on the forward strand.
CTCGATCTGATAATCCTCTGCGGTATCCTGTTGTCTGAAGATTGATCGGAATTCCTGCAGAAATGGTGACAGCTGCAGGGTACCTGCGTTAGCTGCTTTTCCCCGTGATAGTTGAAGGATATCGGAGATGATACGGTTAATGCGCTGACTGTTGTCTTCTATCATAGTGGTCAGGCGTCGCTCGCCATCCCGAAGATATTCGGTTTCAGCCAGTAATTGGGCGGCTTGATTGAGGGCGGACAGGGGGTTTCTGATTTCATGCGCAATGCTTGCCGTCAGGCGCCCAAGTGAGGCGAGTTTAATCTGCTGAGCTTCGGCAGAGATACGCGCTTCGTCCTCTATTAATAGTAGAAAGTCGCCTTCGGCTTCTATTGTTTGTATGCGGCTGATGGCAAGATGTTGGCGCTCCCGTTTCAGGGTCTTCCTATCTTGAACTGCTGCGATATCTGCTGGCAGAAACATACCTGGCTTGAGGTTGAACCAGCCACTGGCCGCGTCATTAATAAACAGAATTGTGCGGTCAGGGGCACAGGCAATAATTCCATCTGGCAGGTTCATCATCGCCTGTTGATTCAGCCGCTGTAACCTGCGTACATCACGGGCGTTGTTACTGGCGAGGCTGAGGGCATCTTTAATTCGATGCGACAGCACCTGTGTTACCCAGGCAAGCAGGAAGGATATGCCACCAAAGACCCCCGTGTTCGCGGTATTAGTCAGGCCGAAATCATTGGTAACGATATGCTCAGAGTAGATGATCGCCAGTGTCATCCAGGCTGCGACTGCGTAACCCAGAATGCCCGGTGCAAGCAGGTTCGCTATGACGACAGGGATCAGTAACAGGCTCGAGAACCCTGCTTCCAGACCGCCAGACGCGTACATCATCCCGGTAAGAAGGGCAGTTTCGAGGAAAACATAGCTGGTGGCGACCTGAGAGTCGGTACGGCGGTTAACCAGTGCCGCAAACGTGGCAGCAGCAAAAACATAGACTGACGACAGCATCAGAAAGAGCTGCGGCTCAGCTCCTCCAAGTAATGCATCGGCTTTATCCAGGCCATCGATCACGATCAGGCTCAGAGCCAGAAACAGGGAGTAATAGCTGTACAGGCGCAGCAGGCGGGGGCCTGTGCCATAAATTAGTCGTTGATTCCCTGTCATCCTGCGTTTCCAGTTTGCGTCCTGAAGCGTATTTCCAGACAATACGCGTGTTCATTAAAGAGTACCTGCAGTCCATGTCCAAGTCACTGATTCAGCCGTTGAAGATCGCTCTCGCGCAATGCAATTTTCACGTGGGTGATATCCCCGGCAATACCGACACCATCATTCACCAGGCGATGCTTGCAGCTGCCGATGGTGCCCAGCTGATTGTTTTCAGCGAACTGGCACTTACCGGCTATCCGCCTGAAGATCTGTTGCTGCGCCCGAGTCTGGCGTTGCGGGTGCAGGAGGCGTTACTGCGGATCGGCGAAGCGAGCGAGAACATCGCTATTTGTATCGGCTATCCGAAACTGCGCGCCGATGAGCTTTATAACTGTGCGGGTGTTTTCTACAAAGGCGAATGCCTTGGTGAATATGCGAAACATGAGTTGCCGAATTATCAGGTATTCGATGAGAAGCGCTATTTCTCGGCGGGTAATGAACCTACCGTAGTAGAGTTGCATGGGGTAAAGCTTGGTCTGACCGTTTGCGAAGACGTTTGGTTTGATGCACCTGTCGCGAAATCGGTCGACGCCGGTGCTGAGCTTATACTTAACCTGAATGCGTCGCCGTTTCATATGGATAAGCAGCGCGAGCGCATCGATCTTATCCGTCGTCATGTTGAGCAACATAAAGTACCGATTCTGTACGTTAACCAGATCGGTGGGCAGGATGAGCTGGTATTCGATGGCAGCTCGTTCGCGGTCAGTGAAAAAGCCGAATGCGTGTTGCAGATGTTCTCCTGGCGGGAAGATCTGGCTCTGGTGCAGTTTGAAAATGGTGAACTGACAACCCTCAGCGACTGTCGCGATGCCCGCGAAGATGGTCTTGCCAGTTTATATAACGCGCTGGTGTTAGGCGTTCGCGATTACGTGAATAAAAACCGTTTTCCCGGCGTTGTGCTTGGTTTGTCTGGAGGTATCGATTCAGCGCTCACACTGGCGATTGCGGTGGATGCCCTTGGGCCTGAACGCGTACGTGCCGTGATGATGCCGTTCAAATGGACATCGGGTATGAGCAAAGAAGATGCAGGCCTTCAGGCAGATGTCATGGGCGTGCGTTATCAGTCGATTTCTATTGAGCCGATGTACAACGAATTTATGTCGGCGTTGGCTCCGGATTTTGAAGGTCTGAAGGTCGATACCACCGAAGAAAACCTGCAGTCCCGGTGTCGTGGAGTACTCCTGATGGCGCTGTCGAATAAGACGGGCTACATGGTGCTGACGACCGGCAATAAGAGTGAAATGGCGGTAGGTTACGCGACTCTTTATGGCGATATGGCCGGTGGCTATGGGGCGTTGAAAGACGTGTATAAAACCAAGGTTTTTGCGCTGGCTGAGTATCGAAATACCATTTCTCCGGTGATCCCGCAGCGGGTGATTGATCGTCCGCCGTCAGCAGAACTTGCGCCGGATCAGGTTGATGAAGACAGCCTGCCAGCATACCCCGTGCTGGATGATATTCTTGAGCGCTATATTGAGCACGATGAAAGCGCCGAGCAGATCATTGGTGCAGGGCACGAGCGCGAAGATGTAATGCGTGTGGTTCGCTTGGTCGACGTGAATGAATATAAACGTCGTCAGGCTCCGATTGGTGTTCGTGTTACGCGTCGTGGTTTTGGGCGTGATCGTCGCTATCCGGTGACCAATGGCTGGAAGGCAGGGATCTGATTTCTATCGAATTGTCAGTATGCCGTTGCGGTTACTGACTGTGTGGCAGAGGCGAAAAGGGCGGCATGTGCGCCATGGATAGCGCACTTGAGCCTACAGGGATGTATTTACGGCGTCCGCCTGTTCGCTTCTACCGCAAATGGCTACATCTTCCACAAGGCTCAACGTTCCGTTAAGCCGCGCGCTCATTCAAGCGATTCGCGCGCTTAAAGGTCCCCATATCATTGAAGCGGATGCCATGGCGGCGCAGTACTTCGTGTGATTCTTTCTCAGCCAGATGGCGGATATAGAAAGGGTCACGTACAACAAAGTGGTGGATAGCGTGCGTGCTACCAAAGTTAAAGCAGAATGCGTGCAGCGGAGCCAGATACCACTTATTCATCACCTGACACTGTTCATGAATAATGCCCGGCGTATTGTCGCCAAAGTAATGCATGTTCGATGAAATAAAGTGCAGGCAGAAAGTACGCAGTACGTTCGGTGCGATCAGCGTAATGACTACTGCATTTACCCAGGCTTCCTGAGCCAGCAGCCATTCTGGCCAGCCAATGCTGGTGCCCATCAGGTAGGCAATGCCATTCGCCAGATGGAAGAGAACAAAACCATGCCAGATGGTGTAAGCGATATAACCAATCGGGTTAAAACTTACCGCGCCGATAATGCGCAGGTTACGAACGTCTTTATGGTTAATCTTGCCTTCGTTCAGCAGCTTCTTCGGTACTGCGAAATACTTACCGGCACGCAGATAAAACGCCAGCATGTTATCGCCGACCATCAGGAAACGTTTCCAGTCCCATTTTTCACCGTTGGTAATACCGCGCTCTTCCAGATCGGTCTCGGTACCAGACACTTTATGGTGGTGTAAATGCAGATAGCGACGAACCCATGGGTTTTGCGTCAGCGGGCGGGCCAGATAAACGCCAGCCATCATCAGGTGGTGCCAGACAGGCTCCTTGCGAAAATACATATAATGAATCAGGTCGTGCTCAAGCTCATGCAAAAGCGACGTCCAGAAGGCGCTCAGTACAATCACCATCCACGCCGGCATGATGTCGTTTGCCCACAGAACACCATTAAGAACCATGCCACCAATACTGAGCAGGAAAATCCCCATGCCCATAGCGTTCTGGTGCTTAACTAAAAAAGGGTGACGCGCGCGTACACGGTCGCTGATTTCCATCAGTTCTTTCTGGATCTGACGGTCTTTCGCACGTTTTGCTGCGAACTCTTCGCTGTTTTTATTGATTGTTGCAGTCATACGATATACTCCAGTAGACATATCGCCCTGCCTGAAACACCACAGGGCCTGAGTGTGTCACTTTACGGAGTAGAAGCAACGGATGCTTGTCATGCACTGCCAATCAGTTGATTCTAAATGCCAATCGTAGAAATTAAGTGTCAGAGATAGGGATCACATGCCAGAAGTAGGGACCAGATGACCAGCCAGCCAAAAGCCATGGCAATGTTCCTGCGGCCCCTGTCGAATCTGCTCAGGGCCCATGGTTTGGAGCCTCAGGCCTTATTTGACGAGTACGGGGTTTCAGTACAGGACACCTTTAATCCCGAAGTCTGGATCAGTGTCGATACCACCTCAGCCTTGCTGACTGCCGCCGAAAAGGCCCTGCAGGACCCATCATTAGGGATCAATATGGCCCGAACCAGTGAGTACTCCGCCTTCGGAGCACTAGGTCTCGCGCTATCTGCGGGCGGCAGTCTGCGCAGTGTACTGGCGCGCATGGCACGCTATCAGCGCCTGATAAGCGATGCCGTTCGTGCTGAACTGGTGGACGATAACGGCAGCGTCTCAGTGCATTTTCACCCGCAGCATAATCATGTGCCGCACCCGCAGGGCATGCAGTACGTGATGTCGAGTGTGATGCGCCTCGCCAGATTACGTGTTGATCCGGCGCTGAATCCCAAAGCCGTCTATGTTGCCTGCGACGACCCGGAGTATCTCGCTCGTGTTGCCCGCTATTTTCGCTGCGAACCTAAGGTCACTGATTTCTACGGTCTGGAATTCGCCGCCAGCGAAGCTGATGCTGAGCTTCACTCCAGTGACCCGCATATGGTCGCTATGCTCGAAGCGACTCTGAATGAACGCCTTGCGGAGCAAACCAAAGGGTCGCTGTTGATTCAGTTATCACTGTGGTTAGAAGGACAATTGCCAGAAGGTGAGCCGTCTATTGCCGATGCCGCAGAACGCTTTCATATGAGTGTGCGTAGCTTGCAACGTCGTTTAGGTGATGAAGATCTTACCTGGAAACAATTAATCGAGCGCACACGCCGTACGCTGGTGGAGCGGCATTTAACCGTGCCCGGAACCAGCGTCACTCAGCTGGCTTTTCTCTTGGGTTTTTCGGATGTCAGCTCTTTTTCCCGGGCATTCAAAAAATGGTATGGCGTTGCGCCAAGCCAGTTCCGTGCGGGCGATACATCAGCCGATTCGTGATTCGTTTATGCCGGATTGGTTTTACGGCTGAGCCCATTGACGCAGCAGGTTGTGGTAAATACCATTGAGGCGTCGGACTTCTTCATTATCACTGCCCAGTTGCTGAGTAAGACTCTGCACTGACTGGTCCAGATCAAACAGCATTTCACGCTGAGAAGCCTCTTTCACCAGGCTTTGTGTCCAGAAAAACGCTGCGATCCGGGTGCCGGAAGTTACCGGCTAAACCTCGTGTAAGATGCTCGAAGGATAGAGAATCAGATCA
>JAYNJA010000126.1:0-8502 GCA_038109705.1 Thalassolituus sp.
GTCATCTTCAAGCCCCTTGTCCCGCAGCGTCTGCACCATGTTCTGTGCTTTTTCCTGCTGACCTGTATCCAGATAAACATCTGTCATTAACAGCTGCTGCTCTCCGGTCGGCTCGCGAATCCGGGCCAGCACGCCCTCGGCCTTATCGGCACTTGTGCGCGCAGCCTCGTCATTCGCCACCAGTTTATAAGTGCGGCTCTCGGCGATGTTAGAATCAAACACCACACTGAGCTGCCCGGAGAACTCCTGACGCATTTCCTCAAGCGCCCGCACTGCTTTACTGCACAGCAGGCGGTTTTCTTTAGTTTGAGAAGCATCGAGATTATGTTGGGCCGCTTCAACAAACTGCTTGTAAGTCTCTGAACTGCGGTAGCAGGAGTAGCGCCCAAGACGCATCGCCTGCTCAAACGCATTCTGGGCTACCGGATAATCACCGTTGGAGAGTGCCAACTGCCCCAATTCCAGCTGTCTCAGCACTGCACGAGGTGAGATTCTGACCGCAGCTTCCAGTTCTTTCTGCGCCTCTAAGGGTTGCCCAAGGCCAATCAGAATTTTTGCCAACCAGTCGTGACATTGAACATACAGAGGATGATCATCCAACGTGCCGCGAATAAGCGTCATCGCTTGCTCTGTATCACCAAGCATATAAAAACAGACAGCTTGCCCAAGACGTGCCCAGGACGCTGGCCGGCTCTCAAGAACCCGTGTGTAGGCTTCCAGAGCATCCTCATAACGCTCCTGACTCAGGCAGAGCTTACCTACAAGGCGGGATATCGGTAATAACAGACGCGGATGGTTTTCCAGCGTTTGTGCAGCAAGTTCAATCGCCCAGTCGATCTCACCGCTATCGACCGCTTCATTAACCGGTGACATGATGGTCTTCGCAACACCTAAACGATACAGGCGCTCTCGCAATATGCTCAGGGTGAAAGGTTTAGTAATGTATCCGTCCGGGTCATATTCAAGCGCCCCCATAACGCGATCCACCGCATTCTCACCGGTAATCATTACAAAGGTAGAAATCGCTTTCAGGCGATTGGTATAGCGCGCTTCTTCCAGGATCTGCTGGCCATCCTTGCCTTTGCCCAGGTTGTAATCGGACAGCACCATGTCGTAGTCGCGTTCCATCAGATAGTCCATAGCTTCGCGGCCGTCTGTGGCACTGTCTATATTTTCAGCACCCAATACAGTCAGCATGCTTTTCAGCGCACTGCGGGCTTCGACGAGGTCATCGACGATGAGTATTCGCTTTCCCTGAAGGTTGATCGCTGCGCTGTTCATAAACCGCCCTGATAAAGAGTCTTTTCAGTGTAGCAGAGCTTGTGAATGCGACCCGGAGTGGCTCAGTTTGTCCATATCGTTGTATCGACTTCAGTAGCCATGCCAACACCAGGCTTTTCGCGTACACTGCGGCCAGCAAAAAACGAGGTATTAACGTGAAGAATCTGATCGGTTATCTGATGATTGGCGCCATTAAACTGATGGGGCTGGTGTCTTTTCCATTTGCCCAGAAGGTTGGCCGCTTAATAGGTAAACGCCTTGCCCGGAAGCGCACCCGCTCACGGGAAGTCGCGCGTGTGAACCTGGCCATGTGCTACCCGGATATGGAGCCTGCCAAGCGCGATCAGCTGATGGTGGATACCCTGCTGGAAAACGGCATGACCGGCGGAGAAATCGGCCCGATGTGGGGCTACTCCCACGAAAAACTGGTCGCGCTGATTAATAAGGTCCACAACAAGCACATCCTTGATGATGCCCTTGCGAGTGGCAAAGGCGTACTGATGATGTCGCCGCATCTTGGCAACTGGGAAATCATCAATGCCTATCTTGCCGATGGCATCTGCCCGATTACCATTATGTACCGCCCGGCAAAGATCAAAAGCTTCAACGACTGGATGGTGTCCCGCCGCGAAGAAGTTGGCTGCGATCTGGTGCCAACTACACGTCAGGGCGTGCAGACTCTGTTCGATACGCTGAATGCTGGCAAGGTAGTCGGTTTCCTGCCGGATCAGGAACCTAAGCGTGAGCGTGGCGTATTTGCCCCATTCATGGGCGTTGAGACCCTGACTCCAACCCTGCCCCAGCAGATGATTCTCGAGACCGGCTGTAAGGTACTGTACATGTTTGGTCGCCGCCTGCCGGAAGGCAAAGGCTTCGATATTCATATTCTCGAAGCCTTACCAGAGCAGTTCAGTGAAGACCCTCGCACCTCGGCCGCTGCGATGAACAAAGCCATCGAAAACTGCATTGAGATCTGCCCTGCTCAATATCAATGGACCTATAAGCGCTTTAAACGCCGCCCTGAAGGCGAGCCAAACCCATATAAAGAAGCCAGGGTTCCTTAATGCTCCCTGGCTGGGCGGCTCTGATTCAGCCTGCCCTTCAGCCTAACCTGCAGACTGCAGACGCTTAGCTATCAGGCTATCGACACTGGTGCCCCGACCGGCACCAGTGAAAAACAGCGACAGCAGCATGATGAAATAGGTCGCAGCAAACTCGATACCGTTGTTTAACACAACCACGCTTCCCCGTCCGGTCAGCCACTCGTAGTGACCATGTTCCTGCAAGATCTCGCGCACTCGCTGCAGACGCTCCACGGACTCAAGCACTCGCTCATTTGCCAGCCACGAACTGGCGTCCGCAATCGCCAGCCAACCGTTTTCCCAATGCACAGTCACCGCAGCGATGATCATGGTGACCATCAGTGGTACAGCAACCAGACGTACAGCAATACCGGGAATTAACAAGGCACCACCAACCAACTCGGTACCTGCCGCCAGCACCACCATCAGCTCAGGAAACGGCAGCCCCAGGCCCCATTCGGCATTACCAAACCAGGCTACGGTGCTGTCGAACGACTGAAATTTAGTCCAGCCAGCCTGCATCATCACCGGCGCGAGATAGAGGCGCATTAACAGAGGTGCGATACCTTCGGCGAATGAAATGCGATGAAACAGATTGCGCCAATGGGCGGCTAAAGAAGTGATCATGGCGAGGTCCTTATCGACGTTTTAATCTGAGTCGGGCGAACTCAGAAATCCTTACACCCTGGCGGTCTATTTATCCGACTGATCTGATGAATCCGCTTTATTCTCTGGCTTCTGGCCAGACAGGAGCTTACGCAGGTCATCCATCTGGCGACCGAATTCGCGACAACCAGTACAGATGGATGTATGTAGCTTCAGACTCGCTTTTTCACTGAATGACAGCGGTCGTTCCTGACGTTCAGACATCAGGCGGGTCGCCTGCTCACAGCTCAACATAAGACCTCCATACATCTCTGCTTTCTAACGGCTACCACTGATTCAAACCCCAGCCGCAAACCAATGTTCTGACAGACAGTCACGCAGGCGCAGACGCGCCCGGTGAAGCAGTACATGCAGGTTGGCGCTGGTCAGTTCCAGAGCGTTGCATATCTCATGGGCGTCGAGACCTATGTGCTCGCGCATCATAAACACGCGACCCTGTTCGCCCGGCAAAGCCTCAAGGCAGGTGTCGAATACCCGCCAGAACTGCTCGTCATCCACCAGCTGGTCGGTGCTGCCCCACTTACGCGGAGTAGCCCCAGCCTGCCAGTGGCCACGCTGATCAAAAAAGTTATCGGTAGAGAATTCGTCGTCATCCGAGCCACAATCCTTACACCCGGATGCAGATGACTGGCTCGGCGAGCGATACTGACCGCGCAGGATATCGGCGATTTTGTGTTTAAGGATGGCAAACACCCAGGTACGCAGACTCGCCTGACGGGCAAAGGATTCTGCATTTTTCAAAGCGCCGGCTAACGCTTCCTGTACCGCATCTTCGGCAAGATGGGCGTCACTTAACTGCAGTGTGGCAAATGCCACCATCTGACGACGCAGCTCAACAAGCTGTTTATCAGTCACAGCACCAGCTTTGGGTGCAAAAGAGGAGGGGTCCTGAGTCATAAGGCACCTGCAGGGTCATTTATGCTCAGGACTATAACAGTGCTTTCAGCGCAGCAGAAGCCAGATGACTTCTACTGTATGAAGTCTCTCAGCGCAGCAGTAACAGCGGAGCTGACTTACCGCAGCAACAGCAGAGGAACTTTGCTGTGGCTTACCATGTTGCGGGTGTGAGAGCCCACAAAGAACTGGCGGATACGCGAATGACCATAAGCACCCATCACGATCAGATCGATCTGATGACGGAACTGGTAGTCATTCAGGATCGACAGCACGTCACCCTCACACTGGCGTGGCACCACCGTAAAGCCTGATTTCTCAAGACGAGCCTGAGCAGCTTCGAACTTGGCTACCTGCTCTGCCCCAGTGTGATTCACCATCACCAGATGACACTCAACACCATTAAGCAGGGAGCTGTCAGCGTAGGTCTCAATCACACGTTCTACGGCTTCACTGCCATCGTAGGCGAGCATAAAACGGGTTGGCTTACGGAACGACACCCCTGTGGTAATCAGTACCGGACAAGCAACAGAGCGCAGTACGGTTTCAAGCTGGCTGCCCAGTGTCGCAACCGCAGGGTCCGGATGATCCATCCCCTGACGCCCCATCACCAGCACCCGGCTGTCTTCGGCCAGAGGCAGTACTTCGTCTGACAGGCGACCGTGACGCTGCGAAATTTTAGGCTCCACGGCACCATTATTCTGGGCACGTTCTCTGGCAGCGTCGAGCATAATACGACTATGCTCCATCGCCAGACGCGCGCGCTCTGCATCCAGCTCGGTGAGCTGCTGCAGCAGATACTCGCGGCTACCAAGGCCAATACTGCCGCTCAGGTCTGTGCCGTTCTGACCAGCCTTCTCCAGCACATGCAACAGTGTCAGTGGCGTCTGCAGCTGAGCGCTGACCCATGCCGCTGCGTCGCACACGGCAATAGCACCGGGTGAACCGTCAATACAGGCTGTAATCTGTGTCATATTTTTTCCTTAACGTCGTACCGCGGGCGACCAGCATCACTGAATCAATGTCACTGAATCAGCGCCACCGGATCAATGCCCTGCCATTATTTTTTCGACTTCTTCAGGCTTATCATGCACCCCGAAGCGGTCAACAATGGTTGCACTGGCCTCATTCAGGCCAATCAGTTCAACTTCTGCACCTTCACGGCGGAATTTAATTACCACCTTATCAAGAGCAGATACTGACGTAATATCCCAGAAATGTGCATGGGTCAGATCAATAGTGACCTTATTTACTGCCTCGCGGAAATCAAAAGACTTGTTAAAAGCATCAGACGAGGCAAAAAACACCTGACCGACCACTTTATAAGTACGCTCACCCGGTTCGTTTTCTTCGCTCTTAACCACCATAAAGCGACCGATTTTGTTGGCAAAGAAAAGTGATGCCAGCAGTACCCCCACAAGTACACCCAATGCCAGATTGTGAGTAGCAACAACCACTGACACTGTGGCCAGCATCACAATATTGGTAGAGAGCGGGTGCTTCTTCAGGTTGGTGACTGACTCCCACGAGAAGGTACCGATCGACACCATAATCATTACAGCCACCAGCGCCGCCATCGGAATCTGACCGATCCACTCATCCAGGAAGACAACCATAATGAGCAGGAAGAAGCCGGCAACAAAGGTCGACAAACGACCACGGCCGCCCGACTTCACATTAATGATCGACTGACCAATCATGGCACAGCCCGCCATACCGCCGAGCAGTGAAGAGCCGATGTTTGCAACACCCTGGCCCTTACATTCGCGGTTCTTGTTGCTGTCGGTATCCGTCAACTCATCAACGATGGTCGAAGTCATCATAGATTCCAGCAAGCCCACAGCCGCCAGTGCCAGTGAGTACGGCAGGATGATCCATAGAGTCTCAAGCGTCAGCGGGACATCAGGCCATAAAAAGATAGGCAGGGTATCCGGTAGCTCCCCCATATCAGCTACTGTGCGCACATCAATACCCCAGATCATGGCTACGGCTGTAATCGTGAGGATGCACACCAGAGGTGATGGCAGCCAGCTACCAACTTTAGGGACATACGGGAACAGATAGATAATACCCAGACCCGCTGCGGTCATGGCGTACACATGCCAGGTCACGTTAGTAAGCTCAGGTAGCTGCGCCATAAAAATCAGAATCGCCAGCGCATTCACAAAGCCTGTGACCACGGATCTGGACACGAACCGCATCAGATCGCCGAGCTTTAAATAGCCCGCGCCTATCTGGATCACGCCACACAACAGCGACGCCGCGAGCAGATACTCAAGACCGTGCTCTTTTACCAGAGTCACCATCAACAGTGACATAGCACCGGTTGCCGCCGAGATCATGCCCGGACGACCACCAACAAAGGCGATGATCACAGCGATACAGAAAGATGCGTACAGGCCGACCTTAGGGTCAACGCCAGCAATAATAGAAAAGGCAATCGCCTCAGGAAACAGCGCCAGGGCAACGACCGTGCCCGCCAACAGATCACCGCGAATGTTTGAGAACCACTCGCGCTTGATGGTATTCAGCATAGAACCACTCTCTCAGGAAAATCATCGCCCACCGGGAACGGGCGGAAAGAGCGGCATTGTACAGAGACTGACCAGAGGGGCAACACCAGAGGGGCAACACCAGAGGGATAAGACCAGAGGAACAAGACGACCATCCCGGGTCGACATACCTGCCCGGTAAAAAATAACAGGCATAAAAAAGCCAGCCTGATGTCTCACCACACAGGCTGGCAACCCTGACTCACCACGCCAGAATTACTCAGAAGTAGAACTCAGTGGCCATAGATACGCATAGTGCTATTTGTCACTGTCATATTGTCGAATTTTACTGAACCGATGGAGTTGCCGTTGGTTCCCAGCTGGATGCTGCCAATCGTAATGTCGGCATCCATACTCACCAGGTCAACGGCCAGAGCACTACCACCATCTGCACGGGTTCCGTTGTAGATATTGGTTTCTATCACCGCATTCGCGGACAACAGGTTCGGATTCACATCATAATCAGAGCGGGTCATACGGAAATCCCGGATACCCACCCCAAGAAACGGGATATCGAAGTCCATGTCATCAATACCAATCATCATCAACAGATTCAGACGATCTGCTCCCAGTGTGTCGTCGTGGCCAAGCTTGCCCCACAGCTGCGTGAAGATACCTTCCATTTTGAAGTTATCGACCAGAGTTACCGTCGTCGCACCCTGAGCGTTTTTCACGTTCCAGGCTTCTGTCGTAATACGGAAATCCACCGGTGCGGCATAACCCACCGGATAAAACTTCATGCTCATCTCGCCAGAAGAGTCGATATCAATATCGAGCCGCAGGTCATCAATCTGATCGCTGATGTTCTGAATAAACGGCGTACCACCGTTGGCAGCCATATAGCCTTCCTGAAACAGGTCATCACGGTTGGCACCGCCAAAAGAAATTGTATTGATCTCGAGGGAACCCTCGTCGGTGTACTCAATAGAGCCAATGTCGATCTTTGCCGCCATCTCCATCGTGATACCCGCCTGACCGGCGACATCACTCATTTCAAATTCATCCAGAGATTGCAGCTCCGCCAGAGCAACGGATGGCAGCAACGCCGCCGCAAAACATGCAGTAGGTATTTTTATCATTATTCTGTCCCTGCGCTTAACGCTGAACCCAAGCCAGTACTGCATCCTGCTGGCCATGTTGTGTAGTTTTTCTACGTTAAAGAGGGATTTCAGAGTTGGCTATACGACTAAAGCGACATGGCCCGATAAGATAATTATCAAAGTAGAAGTGGCCTGAGACGCCGCAAAATCAGGCGAGATAACAGACCAGTGTCTGGGATGATTGAATTGATTAAACAAATTTGCAGACACTTGATACAGTTCAGCGAATCTCCAGCTCGATTGGCTCAGGCATTGAAACACTGGTATTGCCATGAGACGTGATTGAGATCACCGAAAAATCTGCGGGAACGATATACCGCCCGGATGAAACTGGCTTGCCCTCATTATTAACCGTCTGCCACAGAACGCCCCTGACCAACTTCTGATGAGGTCCCAGTTCTTCACTAATCTGCAGTAAATCGAACTCCATCCCATTGAAGAAGCTCCAGACCTCGTTCGCGTCTTCTGTTCTGACACTTGGGTAATAAAGAGGGGCCCAGTAAGAAAACAAAACGGTATCGTTCGTCTGATTCGCTATTTCGTACATCAAAAGCACGCTTTCACCAGAACTGAACTCATTGGTCCGCTGGGAAAAATCATCCATCGAGTAGAAATCGACAACCAACACTGAAGAGGGAGCGTCGATACCTTCTTTATCATCGCCTCCGCAGCCAGTAAGGCAGAATATTGAACAGGCAACTACTACCGCTGTCCGCTTCGACCAGAAAGCAATGCGCTTACCATGGTCAGGTCGAACTTTATGTATTAAAGGCATATCCCTGTCCTTAATCCTTTACATCAACCCTTTAAATCAACTCCGCCAGAACGTCGGGCTGATCAGTACTAACAAGGTGAAAATCTCAAGACGGCCCAGCAGCATGGTCAGGGCCAGAATCCATTTAGCGGTATCAGAGATGTTACCGTAGT
>JAYNJA010000127.1:0-2815 GCA_038109705.1 Thalassolituus sp.
GGGTTACTTAGCCTGACCAATGCCCGTGCGGGTAAAGTCTTCTGGTTAATCGTGATTAACAATCAGAGCTGGGCGTATCTGTGTAATGTGTTTGGTCGCGACTATCAGATGCGGAATGTTATCCGCGTGAAGCGCTGGGCGCAGGCTGAGATCCGCTCGTTAATTCTGTCCCGTAATCAGCAGAGCGGGTATCGCCTGCGATACGACGACGTATTGATGGACAGCCGGGCGCCCGCCGCAAACGCACTGCGAAATGCCGAACAACGTTATTTCAGCTTACTATGGGATGCCAGTCGGGGCGTACCAGTAACCGCGCTGACACTCTGGCACGAATCAGTAACGACTCGTCGGGGCGAAGTGACGGTACGCATTCCACGGATGCCATCGGGCACGCGCATTGAAAAATCCGGCCCGAATCAGCTGTTTGTATTTGCTGCTATCGTGACCCACGGCTGCCTGAATAGCTCAGAAATTATGCGGGTGACGAACATGCAGGAAAATATTATCCGGTTTGCACTGAAGTCGGCGAGGGAGGACGAAGTCATCGAAAAACTGGCCGATGGACGTTATCGCATTACCGCGCTCTGGTATCACACCGTGGTGAATATTCTGAACAGGATGAACATGCTGCATGAATGACGCGAATGGTTTGGTTGATGGCCTGCTGACCATCGCCGATATATTTAATTTCTCAGCGATTTTTCTGCTGCTGTCGGGCCTCGTTGCCCTCTGGTTGATTGCTCGCACGCTGAATAATCTCAGCACGCGCCTGATGGAAAAAATTCCGGCCCGACGTTTTCTGATTCTTCAGATATCCACCTTATTGAGTTTTGCTCTGTATATCTTTGGTACCGTCGGCTTATTAATTGGAGTGCTTCAACCACCCAAAGAGCTTATTTTTGCGGCGGCGGGTTCTGTCGCTGTTGCCCTCGGTTTTGCCTTAAAAGATATTGCTGCATCGCTGGTGGCGGGTATCCTGTTGCTGTTTGATCGCCCATTCCGCGTTGGCGACCGGGTCAGTTTCGGCGACACCTACGGCGAAATTGTCTCCATCGGCTTGCGAACTGTGCGCCTGGTTACCCTCGACGATAATCTGGTGACCATTCCTAATTCACGATTTATTACCGATGTAGTGTCGTCCGGTAACGCCGGCGAACTCGACATGATGGTCGTTACCGACTTTCACCTGGCACTCGATGCGGACATTGCTCTGGCGCGTAAGTTGATTGAAGAAGTCGTTGTGACCAGTCGCTACGTGTATCTGAAAAAGCCCGTGGGTTTTGTCTTTGATGAAGTTGAAATCGCCCATACACTGGCAATACGCCTGCGGGTAAAAGCCTATGTTCTGGATGTGCGCTACGAAAAAGCGCTCCAGAGCGATATTGTTCTGCGTGCGACTCAACTACTGCGTGAGCGCGGTATTTATCGCCCGGTGACATTAGCATCGAAACTGGCGGACGTATGATCTACGCAATCATTGCCCTGGCCGTGCTTGCTCTGATGCTACTGCCAAACTGGTGGGTAAAGCGGGTACTGAAAAAGCACAACAAAGCGCGTCAAGATTTCCCGGGCAATGGCGGCGACATGGCTCGTCATCTGATCAACCTGCTTGAACTTAACGATGTCAAAGTCGAAGTGACAGATCAGGGCGATCATTACGACCCTTCATCAAGAACCGTTCGCCTGACCAAAGATAAACTAGAAGGCAAAACTCTCACCGGAGTCGTCGTTGCTGCGCACGAAGTTGGGCATGCGATACAACATCACCGTAATGAGAGCCTGTTTAACTTACGCAGTGGCGTCGCGGTACTTACCATGTTGTTTAACCGGGCTGCGCCGGTATTGCTGTTAGCAACGCCATTTTTGGTCTGGCTGAACCCGGCGTTCTCACGTTGGTCGCTGATTGCCGCATTAGGGTCTATGGTATTGGGGGTACTGCTTAACCTGATTACATTACCCGTGGAGTGGGATGCCAGTTTTGGTAAAGCTCTGCCATTACTTGAAAATGGGCGCTACCTGAATGAAACCGATATGGCGTCGGCGCGTCAGATACTCACGGCAGCAGCCTTAACCTACGTGGCGGCATCGCTTGCGAGCTTGCTGAATCTTGGGGTGCTGGCGCGGGTGCTGAGAAGGTAGATGTGTGATGCCATCATAAAGACCAGCATTGATCAGCCTTTCAGCTGGCGATAAGATTCCTCTCATATATTGAAAAAAGGTGTTTAAAGTGAGTAAGTTTTACAACGTATTAAAAGCTTCTGCCGTTTTACTGGTACTGATGTTTTCGCAGGTTAGTGCGGCGAAAGAGGTTAAAGCTAACCAGCTGATCCCGTTGCTGGATGGCCAGGTATTCAGTCAGATTATGATCGTGCGCGGTGAAGAAGCAGATACCTCCGTTCGCGTGATCTATTTTCCTGAAGGTGAATCTCTAGAAGAATGGAGTCGCCAGATCAGCTACGGTTATGTGAATAACGCAGAAGTGAAAGCGCCAACAGAAATGGCAGCGTCATTGATTAAAAACCTTCAGGCAGTGAACCCGGGAGCTAAATATCAGGCATCGGCTTCTGAAGACGGCTCCGTGATTCTTCTGGACTTTATTGTGGCTCCGCGCTCTGCTGGATTTTTAGAACTGAACGCATACCGCATTCAGCAGGTTAATGGCCGCCTGTACAACATGCATATTATTGCCCGTTTCCCAACCGTAGGTGAAGCAACAAAAGAAACGCTGGCACCAGTTATTGATCTGCGTAAGCTAGCGCTGGCATACATGGTCAAACGTGATATGACGGACGTGGTAACTTTGCTGGACGGTATT
>JAYNJA010000127.1:2825-8113 GCA_038109705.1 Thalassolituus sp.
GTGAAGCAAGATATCGCAAAAATTTCTGACGTTCTGGATACCGCTAAGAATGAGACGGTAGAAGAGTAAAGCATCATAGTTAAGTAGAAGAGTAAATAAGCTAATGACTCAGCAACGCCTCGTTATTATCACCGATGAACCAGATGATGACCTCACGGTTCAGTTGTTGAGCGCTGCTGAAACACACAATCTTGAAGCCGTTATCGTCCCTGTGTGCGGCTTCGATTTTGTTAATCCACCGGTGTTAAGCATCGGTGATCTTCTATATCGGGTTGCGATTACCCATGCAGCCTGTGTTATTGAACAGCACCTTATTCACCCGGGTGTAGCTACCTGTTACACCCACGCTGCCGGGGCATTTAATATCTGGGATAACCAGACGTTAATGCTCTCACGCCACGGCATCCCAACGCCTCGTACCTTCCATGTACTGACCACCGACCGTACCGATCTGCGTCGTCGGGTCGATGCATTGGGTGGCTTGCCTGTTGTGTTGAAAGTGCCTGGCCGTTCTTTGGGGGTTGGTGTTGTTCGGGTCGATACCTGGCCGACACTGTTTTCGGTAGCTGAAGCACTTGAAAGTGCCCATGGGAGCGACGTTCATTTGATGAGCTGTGTTGAGCCAGCTAAGCATTGGCGTTTGCTGGTGGTTGCTGGCGAAGTCGTGGCGTCTTATATCAATGAGCTGCAGGAAGATGATTTCCGTACCTGTGTCGATGAAAGCGACAAGGCCGCATTTACAACAATGCCTCCGCAAGAAGCGATTAATCAGGCTGTAGCAGCCTGTAATATTCTGGAGGTAGAGTTTGGTGGGGTCGATATTCTTGAGCATACAAGCGGGCGCTGTTATCTGCTCGAAGTGAATTTCCCATGCTATTTCGGGCACCCATTCAATGCGGTGGGTACGGATGTCGCCGGCGCACTGGTAGAGCACCTGAAACAAAAAGGCCAGCAACTCATCGAGCAGCTGGCCTCCTGACAGACAGTTAAAGCTAAAACGTGAGATCGGCGATTAACGAACCTGTTTCGACTTAGCTTCGGTCGCTTTACGCTTCTCTTTCTGCTCCATAATGCCCTTCTTCATTTCCATCTGCTTGGACTGTTGCTCGTTTTGCTGCTTCTTAGCCTGTTCCTGGCGACCTTTGGCCATTTCCTGACCTGCGGCGGCAGCTTTTGGCAGAGCTACCTCAGCAGCGGCAAATACCTGCGGTGCACTCATCAGCGCAGCAGCACCCAGAGCGCCCATCATCATCTTACCCATGGCTTCACGGCGGTTAATCAGGGACGGGTGTGGTGTCGCAGATGGCGGCGTCGCGCGGCTAACGAGTGCATCCAGGTCGGCAAGACGGTCAAGAGCCGCCCAAGTGTCGGCTTCACTCAGCGACAGCGTTTCTGCAATTTCTGCAACATTGCGTGCGCCGTTGGCAAGCTTGTACACCTGAAACGCCTGTGGGTCGGCCTGTTCAAGAAAAACGGCGGCTTCTGCAGTAATAGCGGTACTGACTGGATTCTTCATATGCATGCTCCTGTGCAAGGTCAGAATAAAATTCAATGTGCATCGACGATATCACCAAACCTTTGTCGCGTCATGACACTGGCGCGAATTTCACCCACCCGGGTGACGCGCTCGCTAAACGTGAGAACGATCAGGCCGTGTTTTTGAGTATTGTTCGTTTACCCAATCCGGGTGTTTCCACAGAATTCGTGGGTCGCGATAACGCACAACATCACGGCACATACTCAGAAATTCAGTAAATATCAAACGAACCGGATTCAGAGTAACCGCCGGGCGGTTAGTTACGCCATACCGGATTTCACCGGCATCTTCTTCGTCGATGAACGTACCGAAAATACGATCCCAGATAATCAGAACGCCGCCAAAATTCGTATCAATCTGCTTTGGATTACTGCCATGGTGAACCCGGTGATGCGAAGGCGTATTGAATACAAACTCAAACCAACGAGGCAGACGCTTAACCGTCTCGGTATGAACAAAAAACTGAATAAAAAGATTCAGCTCCAGCGCGATTACCGCATGCTCAAGTGAAAACCCGATAATCGCCGGTGGCATGACGGCCAACAGCATAATGCCATTAAAAGAAACGACCGGAGTCTGGCGCAGGGCGGTCGAGAAATTGTAACGCTCCGAGCTGTGATGCACCCAGTGACCAGCCCAGCCGTAGCGTACTTTGTGCATAAAACGGTGAACCCAATAAAAGGTAAAATCCACCAGAATAAACAGCAAAGCAAAATCCAGCACACTGTTGCCGGAAGTCCACTGAAAACCAATCGACTGCACCGCAAGATACACCGCGCTGCCAACTACAATAAGAAACAGCGCATCGCCGGTTTTATACAAAAGCCCGGTACCGATATTCGCAAGTGATTCGCGCAGATCGTAAGCGTCTTTCCGCCCCTGCCTAATCAGAATGGCACGTTCGGTGTACATCACCAGAAAGAACACCGGCCCCGCCAGTACGATAAATACCAATGCGCTCATAAACTCATTCATGAACAAAACCTCAACAGATTGACATAGCAACAAGGCTACCCTGACACTGGATAGCGAAATTTCATTTTCACGCCAGATTTTTAGCATTTCATGCCACTTGGACAGAGGCAGAGCTGAGGCAGGTACGGGATTTAGTTACGGAGACGTTGTGTCATTAGCAATACGGGTGAATGGTAGCTGGGTGAGACTACTCAGCGACTGGATGGATAAGGTCGGGCTGCATGCGCCGGACCTCCGTGCCGTGCTTATGTCTTATGGCCCAACCGATATAGTACCTATCGAACGTTGGCAGTACTTGTTGGCTGAAGCATTTGCCCTGCGCCCGGATCATCCTCATGCCTCACTAGAGGTCGCCAGACTGATCACCCCGCAGCACGTTGGTGTACTTGGGTATCTGGTGATGGCCTGCGACAACCTGGCTCAGGCCATGCTCACTTATCAAAGGTATGAAACGCTTTTCTACGGCGCGCCACTGGCCAGAACTCAGGCCACAGGGCAATCGGCAGGTATTTACTGGAAGCCTGAGCCGCCACGACCAGAGGCAGAAGAAGTCGCGATTGCAGCGCTGGTGCATTTTATCCGCCAGCAGGTCGATGAAAATCTACATATGCCGCTCGCCAGCGTTAGCTTCTGCCACAGTACATCACGAGAGCATCACTCAGCATTAGAAGCATTCTTCGGGTGTAGCGTACAGATGAATGCCGATGTCACCAGTATTGAGTTTCCGTATGAACTTCTGCAATTACCCTTGATGAGGCGCGAGCCAGGGCTACGAGAGCTGCTCGAAAACCAGGCAGCCGCAATGCTCAGAGCGTTGCCGGAAAGCGACACCAACGAATTTGAGCGCCAGATACAGGCACAACTGGTAAAAATGCTACCAGAAGGCGAAGCGAGTATAGAAAAACTCGCGAAGAAACTGCACTGCTCGGTCCGAACCCTTCAGCGTAGGCTAGGAGGGCAGCAGATCACCTGGAAGCAGCTACTCGACAGTACCCGAGAACAACTTGCACGACAGTATCTTGAAGATAAAGGGTTATCCCTACTCGATATTGCACTGTTACTTGGCTACAGCGATCAGGGCACCTTTACCCGATCGTTTAAGCGATGGAGCGGCACTACGCCGCTTGCATACAGAAAGTCAGCTCAGGGAAAATAACGCAGAAAAATCAGATAAAATAAACGGTTGCCTGAACGACTGCCAGGCCAAAAATACCCGCAATCACATCATCAATCATAATACCAAAGCCGCCGTGCACCTTGGCGTCCAGCCACTTGATTGGCCATGGTTTAATAATGTCGAAGAAACGGAACAGCGCAAACGCGTAAGCCAGCCAGAGAAGATCTGTCGCCAGATCGCCAGAAAACGGCAGCCACAACAGCGTAATCCAGACCCCAATCCACTCATCCCAGACAATGCCACCAAAATCATGTACACCCATATCACGGGACGTGATTTCACAAATCACCACGCCAAAGGCAAAACCCGCAAGCAGAACACCGATATAAGGCAGCGTAGGTACGCCCTGAAGTAAAAACCACCATACCGGCAGAGCCGCCAACGTACCCCATGTGCCCGGTGCCTTTTTCGCGAGACCAGAGCCCAGGCCAAACGCCAACAGGTGGATCGGGTTTTTCATATTTGGGGGCGTCATAGCAATCTCTGTCGTAATCAAATCAATGGGTGGCAGTATAACGCGATCATGGTCGACAGAAACCTAAGCCGAAAGAAAATCCAGTGGACTGGAAGTACCCGCAAAATGCTGCCCTATGACATGCGTATAGATCTGAGTGGTTGCAACATCACTATGCCCAAGCAACTCCTGAACCGTGCGGATATCCCGGCCGCTTCGTAAGAGCTCGGTAGCAAAGCTGTGTCGGAAGGTATGGCAGGAGATCCGTTTCGACGTTAGCCCGGCACTGATGACTGCCTGCTTTAATGCTTTGCGAGGCACGGAATCGTGCAAATGATGGCGGCAAAGTACTTTTGTATAGGGATGGCTGCATACAGTCGTAGATGGGAAAACGAACATCCACGCAGGTTGCAAATGCGCAGACGGATACTTCTTACTCAGTGCGCCGGGTAGTGAAGGGCCAACTCCACGCTTGTTATCTTCCTTCTGTAAAGCGATGGCCATATCAAAAAACTCATGGCAGACAGGCTTTAAGCTCTGCGGAAGGATAGTTACCCGATCTTTAGCACCCTTCCCATCGAATACCGTCAGGGTTCCTCTGCCAAAGTCGAAATCTTTGATTCGTAAACGCAAACACTCCGTGATACGCAGCCCTGATCCAAACAGTAGAGAAAAAATTAAGCGGTCCCGCTCATTACACACATCGAGCAATTTCCCTACTTCGGCTGAGGACAACACAGTAGGCAGGTGCCGGGGGCGGGTAGCGAACGTGAAGCCGATATCCCCCAATGGCTGGTTAAGGTATTTGTTATAAAGGAAGGCCAAGGCGTTCAAGGCAACCTTTTGAGTATTAATTGCGACGTCCCGGCGATTAGCAAGAAAGCTGAGGAACATAACGACATGCTCCGGCCCAAGGGTAGATGGGTGTTGCAAACGATGGAAGCGGATATAGAACCTGATCCAATAGATATAGGTATGCTCAGTACGAATACTGTACCCATGCAGGCGCATGAACTCTCGTACATCTGTAAGGAATTTGCTCTTAGCCATCCTGGCCTCCGAATGTAAAGGTATACTGTTTAAACATACAGTATGATTTGCCAATTTCAAGAAAATCTGGCACGCTTTGTTTTCGTGCTTGCGCG
>JAYNJA010000127.1:8252-8466 GCA_038109705.1 Thalassolituus sp.
CTCCAACCAAATCAAAGAGTTGCAAACTTGGTTTACAAGTTTATGTGCGCAGGATTGCCGAAATAACAGGCGTGCGCGTTTTTCTGGAAGGGAGATTTTAGTTATGGATGATTCTTCAATAGTTTCAATAAGTTACCGGGGATATCTCGACAGAGTGTCCCAGGATAAATGCGCACGCACACTAATAAGCTGTTAGGCACTATAGGGAAATCTA
>JAYNJA010000128.1:0-4247 GCA_038109705.1 Thalassolituus sp.
TTGCTCTGAATGCTGCCATTGAGGCTGCCCGGGCCGGCGAACAGGGCCGCGGTTTTGCCGTGGTTGCTGATGAGGTGCGTAACCTTGCTGGCAAAACCCAACAAGCGACGGAAGACATCAACGATATGATTGCCCGTCTGCAGAACGGCGTCCAAAGAGCCGTCAATACCATGCAAGGCGGAGAAGAAACTGCAGACAGGTCGGTAACCTCGGCAAAAGCATCAGAAGCCAGCATTCAGGAGATATCTTCAGCCCTGCTGCGCATTAAAGACCGCTCTCTGCAGGTAGCGGCCGCCATTGAAGAGCAGACCTCGGTTATTAATAACATTAATCAGAATCTGAATGAGGCCCGACACCTGAGTCAGGAGAACCAGAACGTGACCCGGAGTCTGGTGGATTCCGTATCTGCTATGAACCAGAACACCATTAAAATGAGCCGCAGCGTCGCTAACTTTCAGGTGTAACCAGTAATTCGTTCTGACTGAAAAACGCAATAAAAAAACGGGCATTTAAGGCCCGTTTTCTATTATGCGGTAGCGTCTCAGGTGAGCAGCAAACCTACCCACGAAAGCGCGCTGTGTGCTTTTGCTACACCGAACAGATAGGCGAATATCAGCAGTGCCAGACCAAACGCCTTGATGTTCACTTTCTTAATCGCAATTACGCCAAGAACAACGTAAACAACCAGACCCAACAATTTTGCCGTGACCCAGCCAGAGGTAAACGGGTATTGTTCCAGCATGACACACAGGGTACCTGCGGTTACCAACAGCAGTGCATTGATGCCATGGGTACCGATGTTCAGCAGCTTATTGCTGTTCAATGCCGGCTTAAAGTTAGCCAGGCCGAAACGTACCAGAAACAGAATTAATGACAGGTAAACAAAACCAACGTGCGCATGTTTGATCGTCATGTACATGGGAGATTTTACTTATTATTAGCAGGTTGCGATAACAGTTATCGGGATTAAATAGCGGCGCAGGATAGCAAAAAGCGAACGCCGCGTTTACTGATACGGATCAAACTTCCAGCCAGAAAGTCACCGGACCGTCATTCACCAGCGAGACTTTCATATCAGCACCGAAGCGACCGGTGTTGGTTCTCACTTTTGTAGCGGCCTGCTCAGAGAAGTAATCATAAAGTGCCTCAGCCTCAGCCGGCGGAGCACCATTCGAGAAGCCAGGTCGTGTACCTTTGCGGGTATCTGCGGCTAGCGTGAATTGGGAAACCACAAGAAGATCGCCTTCGATATCAAGCAAGCTGCGATTCATGCGCCCTTCATCATCCGGAAAAATCCGGTAACGCAGCAGTTTATCTAACAGACGGTCGGCTTTTTCCTGATCGTCGCCTTTCTGTATCCCCAGGAGCAGCAGAATGCCACGCTCCGCCGAGCCAATAACCGCGCCATCAACTTTGACGCTGGCCTCTGAAACACGTTGAATCAGACCAATCATGATACTTCCTATAGAGCTCTGTTTGCCGCGGCAGGATAGCGCGTTCTATACTCAGTTCAAAAGAAGGAGATGCGTTTTATGTGGAAGTCCGTTCAGAACCTGCCTCTTGCCCTGCTTATTGCTGCAGTTACATTGCCTGTCAGTGCCGGAACTCAGGTGTTTATCACCCGCGATGCCGACGGGAATCCCATTTTCAGTGACCGTAAATCGTCCAACTCAGAAACCCACGTGGTTAAAGAGTTACCATCAATGCCGGCATTTAAAACTGCACCTCCGAAGCCAGAACAAGCCGATCCTGAGCCAGCATTGCCGCAATATACCAGCCTGAGCATTATTTCACCGGTTGATGGAACCACCGTGCAGCGTGGCCAGAATGGTAATCTTCAGGTGTCTGGCGTGCTCACTCCGTCGCTCAATAAGGGCGACAGCATTGTGCTACGCAGTGGTAGCAAAGAGCTGGCCCGAAGCCACCAGAGTACATTTAACCTGACCCATCTCGAACGCGGTGAGCATGTTCTTACCATGAGCGTTGAAAACGCCAATGGTGAATCCTTAATACAGAGCCAGAACATCAAGATATTTGTACAGCGAGCCTCCAGTCTGGCGCGCTGATCGCTTCATTATTGCCTGTTCTGACAACTCTCAGCTCTCACCAGGATCAACCTTGGTGCGCGATATTTTCAGCTTGCACCATTTTAGAACACAAAGAGTCCCGATATAATCCGATTTGATCTAGTTGGCGGCATACAGTAAGCGCCATCGCGCTATTTATGTGCAAAAAAAATCTTCTGGCTCAGTTCTTGCTGAAAAGGGATCAAACGGAGACTCTTATGCTGGCCAACCCCATTCTCAATCCGCGTCTGTTGGAACACCTCAATACTGGTGTTCTGCTACTGGATGCTGATCTTGTTGTTATCTTCATGAACCCGGCGGCGGAAGCGCTGCTCGAGGTCAGTGGGCAACGGGGTCAGGGGGTTAAATTTCCTCTTCTCGCGCGCGAGTCTGATGAGGCGGCAGCATCACTGAAAGACTCTCTTATCACCGGACACTCTTACACCAAGCGAGAGGCAACCGTTGAACTGCATAATCAGCAGAGTGTCACTATCGACTACAGCGTATCGCCTGTTTCGCATCCCGAAACCCGCCTGCCTTGCCTGTTAATTGAAATTCAGGGCCGCGATCGCCTGATGCGGATCAGCCGCGAAGAGCAGTTAATCGCTAAACAGGAAACGACCCGGAATCTGGTGCGGGGCCTGGCACACGAGATCAAAAACCCGTTAGGTGGTATCCGGGGAGCAGCCCAGCTGCTGGAGCGTGAACTGCCTTCAGTTGACCTGAAAGAATATACCAACATTATTATTGAAGAAGCCGACCGTCTGCGGGACCTCGTAGACCGTATGCTCGGACCTCGCGCTATTCCTAAGACAGAACAAGTGAATATTCACGAAGTTCTTGAACGCATTTGCCAACTGATTGAGGTCGAATCTGGCGGCCAGATAAAGGTCATTCGCGATTACGACCCGTCGATTCCAGAACTGGAAGCCGACAAAGGGCAGATGATTCAGGCCATGCTGAACGTGTGCCGCAACGCCATGCAGGCAATGCTGGAAAATCCAAATCCGGCTGCGCCGCCTGCGCTGACCATGAAAACCCGCTCTATCCGTCAGTTTACGATTGGCCACCAGCGCCACCGCCTCGTTGCCCGTATCGATATCACTGACAATGGCCCGGGAATTCCTGAAGATATTCAGGACAGCCTTTTTTACCCAATGGTTACAGGACGTGCGGAAGGTACCGGCTTGGGCCTGTCGATTTCGCAAACCATTATTAATCAAAGTGACGGCATCATTGAATTTGCATCGACCCCTGCCGGCACGACTTTCTCTATCTATTTACCTCTGGAATCAATATGAGCACTGTCTGGATCATTGACGACGATAAATCCATCCGCTGGGTCCTTGAAAAAGCACTGCAGCAGGCAGGCATTGAAACCAAGGTATTTGAGCAGGCAGAACCTGCTCTTAATCAACTGCGGAAAGAGCATCCGGATGCCATTATTTCTGATATCCGTATGCCAGGAATGGATGGTCTGACGCTACTGAAACACGCGAATGAAGCGCACCCGGATCTGCCGGTTATTATCATGACCGCCCATTCAGACCTTGAGAGTGCAGTGACCTCATACCAGAGCGGTGCATTCGAATATCTGCCAAAACCTTTCGATGTCGACGAAGCAGTCAGCCTCATCCAACGCGCAATCGATCACTTCGCTGAAATTTCAGCGGAAGTGCCACTGCGGGAACCTGAACTGCCGACGCAGGAAATCATCGGTGAAGCGCCTGCGATGCAGGAAGTTTTCCGTGCAATTGGCCGCCTGTCACAATCGAATATTACGGTATTAATCAACGGTGAATCCGGTACAGGTAAAGAGCTTGTCGCCCATGCCCTGCACAAGCACAGTCCTCGGTCTGCAGAGCCATTTATCGCGCTGAATATGGCAGCGATTCCTAAAGATCTGATTGAATCAGAACTTTTTGGTCACGAGAAAGGATCATTTACCGGTGCTGGCGGCCAACGCCGCGGACGCTTTGAACAAGCCAACGGCGGCACCCTGTTTCTCGATGAAATCGGTGATATGCCGGCCGATACACAGACACGTCTGTTGCGTGTTCTGGCGGATGGTGAATTCTATCGGGTAGGCGGCACCACACCGGTTAAAGTTAACGTGCGCATTATTGCGGCGACCCACCAGGACCTTGAAGGCCTGGTGAAAGAAGGCCGCTTCCGTGAGGA
>JAYNJA010000128.1:4257-7903 GCA_038109705.1 Thalassolituus sp.
CTTCCTGCAGCGCGCTGCGGAAGAGCTGGAAGCAGAAACTAAAGTTCTGCGCCCTGAAACTGAGGAGTTCCTGTCATCGCTGGATTGGCCGGGTAACGTTCGTCAGCTGGAAAATACCTGCCGCTGGATTACCGTTATGGCCTCGGGCCGGGAAGTTCTGGTTAAAGATCTGCCTCCGGAACTCCTTGAGCAGAAGAGCGATATTCAGACATCAGGAAACTGGGAACAGAGCCTGCGTTTCTGGGCCGATCAGCAGCTGGCGTCAGGCCTTACCGGACTGCTGGATACAGCAGTGCCTATCTTTGAGCGCATTATGATTGAGACTGCGCTGAAGCATACCGCTGGCCGTCGTCGTGATGCTGCGAATCTGCTTGGCTGGGGTCGTAATACCCTGACTCGTAAGATCAAAGAACTGCAGATGGATACTGACGATCATCACGATGATGATGATTCTGAAGAATAAATCACCATCGCCGGATATTTTCTCTGAACTTACATCTCCCGCCTGAATATCAGGCGGTGATGCCCCCGGTACACACCGAAGGTGACTGTGCCGGTCGGGTCTTCGAACGTTCCATCGCCATCGTAATCTCCCTCTAACCAGACAGGTGCATCATAGGTAACTGTGGCATCGCCAGTATCTGGCGTTCCGGGTACGTCTACCGGTGCCTGTAGACTGATACCATCACTGCCGCTGCTGCCGGCAATTAACGTATTGCTGCTGGTATCTATCGAGCTGATGCCATCTATCGTTGCATCCGCCGACGTCCATACAAAGCAACTGTCATTAGAATTCACTGAATAGCCACTGCCATTAAAATACTCTGCTTTTACCGCCATCAGCAGTCCGCTGGTTTCAGGGCCGTAAGTAGGCTCCAGATTCAGGCGACCAAATCTGAGGCTGATACCAGAGCCGTCCGGGGTAATAGTTACGGAGTTCTGGACGGGAATACCGTCACTATCAACAATGCTGTTGTCGATTACGAAATCCAGCGTCGGAGAAAACGGTGCAATTTCTGCGGTGACGCTTCGGGCATACGTCAGCACATCCGAACCAGAAAACAGATAATTAAGCACGCCGCCAGAAGAAGAACTCATGGTACCCGGCTGAAAATCGGTTAACGGTGATGCGGCCAGCGGCAACAATAACGCATCAGTGCCCGTCGCACTGGTATCGGTAGTGGGTACCGTCATGTTGCTGCTGATATCCAAGGCATCCAGCGTAATAAAGCTCCCCGTATAATTCTGGGTAATGCCATGAAAGGCATTATGCGCACTCATCGTTACCGAGGGCGCAACACCCCATGTCATGGTTTCGCCGGAATAAAGGTTACCTACTGCACAGCCAGGATTCGACAATGTGCCGTTTACACCCACTGCGGCTTCATAGTGGTCTGGAGTAAAACGTCCGGATGGCGCACTACTGAATACAACAGGTACCGTACTACTGACACTTCCAAGCGCCGCACCCAGATACAGCGGTGGAGTAGCGTTGAAAGAGAACACACCTACTTCTGATTCATTGATTGCTATGGCATTACTACCACCTGCTGCCACCATATGGTTGTAGCTTGATGGCGTAACCGCGCCGTTCTGACCACCCGCAGGTGCAATAACGGAAGAGCTCAGGGTAATAGCATTTGCGCTGTAATTTGGTGTGCCTGTATTTCCGGTACAGAAATCTGCATCAGCATCGCTCTCCCACGCGACTGCGGACACCACCAGATTGAATACCTCACCGGCTTTTTTGTAAGCACCACAGTTCGCATCGGCGGCGCTGCATATACCACCGGGATTCACACAGAGGCCAACTGGACGAGCGATAAAAGAATCACTGCCCGCCATGCTTAACCCGGCATCGGAACCACTACCTATGTATTGCGCATTGAGGATTTTTTCGCCGGCATCGGCATAATTTAATGTCGATAAAGTCGCCTGGCCCGCGGCATTAAAGTTTAACGCCAGAGTGGTCGGCAAGCCTGCATTCGTTGATATTGGCGTACCACCGACACTTGCGTTCATTGTGCCGCTTGAAGGTGTGCTGTAACTGGTCCAGAAATTCACATTCTTTGTGACATTCGAAAACGCCGGTACACAGGCCGCATTGTTATCACTGGCACGCACTGCAGTGACCGTGGCAGCAGAGGTCCCCTTTGCGGATAAAAAATCAGGGGCATCGACTAGCAGACCAGCATCTGAAAAAGTCAGGTTACAATTCGTGGAATAACCACCACCATCAATCGAGCATAAGTTGCTGCCACCGACCTTAGCTGGAGTTGAGCCTGAGACTCCTAAAGCAACCGTACCAATACTAGTGTAAGACAACGAGCGTGTTGCCATGCCATTTAACGTGAAAGAGTCTCCACCGACCCAGCCTGTTGGCGATAAAGTGACGTCCACTGCAGGGCTATAAGTAGTGGTGCAGGCGGCGTCTTCACAGGCCTGTATCGTGATGCTATGCGGGTTACAGGTCAGAGCAGATGAGGTGAATGAAAGGCGGAAATGATCCGGTGCCGCAGGCGTTACTTCAGCGTCTAAAAGAATATTACTGACGTACCAGTTATCACCTAATAAATCGAAAATATTCTGGCCCCCACCTTCCATCACATACCGGATCTTAAAGTTGTCGTGGTAAGCATCTGAAGGCAATGCAGAACTGTAACTGAATGTCCCCCCCAGAGATAACAGACCAAGAAAACCGTTATCCGCAACAAACGTCGTTAATTCATTCCAGCTGCCATCATCCGCCAGATAATCAATGCGCAGATCCTCACCGGGGCTCGGGGCTGCACCAATCAGACTGGCAATATTAAAAGGCACATAGACATCAAAGCTGAGATCTATCGACTGAGCATTCGCAAAGGCATAGGGTTTTGATGCAACTTCGACATAACCATTTCGCAGGTTCAGTTCATTCAGAGAAGTAATCGCGAAACGCGAGGTGTTAGTGGCAATCCAGTCAACGCCAGAGACCGCACCGCTGATCAGGTCAAGCAACAGGCTAAGAGAATAGGCTGACGGTGCAGACACCGTCAGTATCAATATAAGAGCTGTGCGGCGCATTCTTGAGCTTTTATTTGCTTGATCCCTGCAGGCATTCATTTATCTGACTTCCTTACGATAGATGAGGCGTTCGTGACCCCGGTTTACACCAAAGGTCGCTGTGGCGGACGGGTCTTCAAACGATCCATCATTATCATAGTCGCCTTCGAGCCACGCTGGCGCGTTGTATCCTACATTGGCATCTCCGGTATCGGGTGTACCGGCGACATCGGTCGGCGCCTGTAAGCTGATACCATCACTACCGCTATGGCCGGATACCAGCATGCCAGTCCCTGCCTGTACAGCGCTGAGGCTATCCACTGTGGCGTTGCTGTTATCCCAGACAAAGCAGCTATCCAGAGTATTCACGTCATAGCGGGTACCATCGAAATATTCGGTGCGCATTGGCATGATCAGGTCATTGGTTTCAGGGCCGTAGCTGTCTTCCAGCCATAAGCGCCCAAAGCGCAGGCTGATGCCTGAGGCGTCCGGCGTCAGAGTCAGGCTGTTCTGCACGGCAATACCATCGCTGTCGGTGATAGCGTTGTTCAGAACAAAATCGAGATCCGGAACAAAAGGGCTGACCTCTGCCACTGTGTTGCGT
>JAYNJA010000128.1:7913-8401 GCA_038109705.1 Thalassolituus sp.
TGAAAAAACATAATTCAACACACCGCCGCTTGGGCTGGAAAACGTCCCGCTATTAAAGGCAGTGTCCGGTGCACCAGCCAGAGCTAATAAATTACTGTCGGTACCGTTTGTCGTGCCATCGGTCGCCGGGCTGACCATATTGTTACTGACGTCTGAACCTGTCAGTTTAATAAATCCACCGGTGTAGTTCTGAGTGACAGCGTGACTCACATTGTGCGCCGTAATAGACACCGAAGGTGCAACTCCCCAGGTCATCGCCTCGCCCGAATAAGTATTACCAGTACCACATACAGGGTTAACCAAGGTGCCATTAACAGCCACTGCTGACTCGTAGTGATCCGGCGTAAAACGCCCGCTTGGCGTACTGCTGAACACAACTGGCGTTGTACTGCTTAATGTTCCAAGTGCTGCCCCAAGATACAGCGGCGGCTGCGCATGAAAATTAAATACGCCTACTTCAGACTCTGTAATTGCAAACGTATTCGCAC
>JAYNJA010000129.1:0-5112 GCA_038109705.1 Thalassolituus sp.
TGATGTCGCAGAAGCAGCGCTGGCTGATTTCTATGCCCAATGGAAAGACGATGCACTGGTTGTTAATCAGTGGCTGACGGTACAGGCAGGTTCTTCAGTGAAGGGAACCGTTGGTCATATTAATGCTCTGATTTCGCACGAAGCGTTCGACTGGCGCAACCCGAACAAGGTACGCTCCGTGATTGGTGCATTTGCCAACCAGGCGCTGAGCCAATTCCATTGTGAAGATGGTTCAGGCTATAAATTGCTCGCCGATGCGGTAATCCGCCTGAATGAATCGAACCCGCAGATTGCCTCTCGTCTGCTCACACCATTGACCCGATGGAAACGACTTGTGCCAAGTCAGTCACACTTGATGAAAGCCGAGTTGCAACGCATCATGGACAACGGCAGTCTCTCTAAAGACGTATATGAAGTGGTCAGTAAGAGTTTAGCGTAAGGAATCACGGCCCGATGCAAGGTCAGAAGTCTACTATCGGAAAGGTAGTCAATAAGTGGGCAGTATCACTCTGTCTGGTAACCGGTCTGGCGTCCTCTGCGACCCAGGCTGCGATTTCAGTAACAGAGGCTGAACAGCTGAAAACAGTGCTTACCCCAATGGGGGCACAGCGGGAAGGTAACGGACGGGATATTCCCCCTTGGCGCGGTGGTTTATCCATGCCGCCAGAGGGATATAACAAACCGGGACAGCACCATCTCGATCCATATCCTCAGGACAAACCGCTGTTCGTTATTACTGCTCAGAATATGACGCAGTACAGTGAGCAACTGACAGAGGGGCAGAAACAGTTATTCCGGACCTATCCGGATACTTTCCGTATGCCGGTTTATCAGACCCGCCGTACTGCAGCTGCCCCTGAGTGGGTGTATGAAAATACTTACAAAAACGCCATCCGCGCAGAACTGAGCGACGACGGCAATTCCCTGATGTATGCCTATGGTGGTATTCCGTTCCCGATTCTCAGCAACTCGGAGCAGGCAGGTATTCAGGCCGTGTGGAATCACATCACCCGTTGGCGTGGTACCTACCTTCAGATTCAGGCCTCGGAAGTTGCCGTTTATAAAGACGGTAAGTTCACGCCGACCACGGTCGAGCAGCAGGTTGAATTCAACTATTACCGGAACGACAAAACGATCGAAGACCTCGATAACCTGTTGTTCTACTACCTGTCGGTAACCAAAGCGCCTGCACGACTGGCGGGTGGTGCAGTACTTGTTCATGAACCACTTAACCAGGCGAATGAAGCTCGTCAGGCCTGGGGTTATAACGCCGGTCAGCGTCGTGTCCGCCGGGCACCGAACCTGGCTTACGACACGCCAATTGCTGCGGCAGATGGCCTTCGCTATGCCGATGACACCGATATCTATAACGGTTCACCCGATCGCTATAACTGGAAACTGGTAGAGAAAAAGGAAGTCTACATCCCTTATAACAACTACCGTCTGACCTCGAATGAATTGAGTTACAACGACATTTTACGCCCGGGGCACCTGAACCCTAACTTTACCCGCTATGAAAAACATCGCGTCTGGGTGGTTGAAGGAACGTTAAAAGATGATCAGCGCCATGTGTATAGCAAGCGGGTGTTCTATATTGATGAAGACACCTGGAGTATTGCTGTCGCAGACCAGTACGACATGAATGGTCAGTTGTGGCGTGTGAGTATGGCTTACATCAAGACCTACTATGAACTGCCAGTGACCTGGACGGGTATGGACGTGTTCCACGATCTTCGTGATCGCCGTTACCACGTACAGGGCATGACCAACGAAGAACCGGAAGAAATTGATTACAGTAACCCGCCACCGGGATACCGCTACTTCACTCCGGCCGAGCTGCGACGTCGCGGGCGACGCTGATTGCTTACCATTTGGTAAGTAATTGGCGCAGGGACGCCCGTCAGATACGCAGTAACAGGCCCATCGCCAGGGAAGGCGGCTTACATACTGTTACAACAGCAGGTTAGTCAAGGAAATGGCGGTCGGATAGACTAGCCGCCGCAAAATGACATAGCAAAATAAAACGGGGTCTTTTTATGTTATTTAATTCGGTCAGACCGGATAACTGTGCAGGTGGGGAAGCACAGTCCGGGCTGGGCAGATGTCTGATGCTTGTGGGAGCTCTGACATTCTCAACTGCAGCAACTGCCGGTTGGCAGGATCCGCTGCAAACGCCAGCCATGACGACAAGTAAAGCACATCAGGGACTGCTACTGGATATTACCGATGCAGGTGAGCGACTTGTCAGCGTCGGTGCACACGGACACATTATCTACTCAGATGATCAGGGCATGAACTGGCAGCAAGGCCAGGTTCCGGTCACTGTCACATTAACTGCCACTGATTTTGCCAACGACCGCCATGGTTGGGTTGTAGGTCACGACGGCGTCATCCTGCACAGCGGCGATGGTGCAGTCACCTGGGAAAAACAATTCGACGGTTTTCTGGCAAACAAAGCCATGATGGCATCTGCTGAAGAAAATCTTGCCGAAGCCGAGGCGCGCGCCGAAGCCGTTGCTGGCAGTGGTAGTGATCTGGAAATTGATCAGGCAATGACAGCACTCGAGACAGCGCAGTTTGCCTTGCAGGATGCGGAATATGACCTCGAGACCGGCTCGACCAAGCCGTTTCTTGATGTTTACTTCAGCGACGAAAACACCGGTATGGTCGTCGGTGCTTATGGCATGGCGTTTGAAACCAGCGATGGTGGCCGTACCTGGAAAGAATTTTCTTCCCGACTGCCAAATCCGAATCGTCTGCACATGAACCGTATTACCCGTGTAGGTGAGTCGTCATTAGCGATTACCGGTGAAATGGGGTTGATGTTGCGCTCGGACGACATGGGCAAAAACTGGGTTGCTCTTGAGGCACCGTACGAGGGGTCATTGTTTGGCCTCGAAGACATGGGCGACTATCAGTTGTTATTTGCTCTACGTGGGCACCTGTTCCGCTCAGAGGATGACGGTATCAGCTGGACGGCAATCGAAGACGTTACCGAACAGACGCTCCTTGGCGCTGCATCCGGTGATCGTGGTGTGATGCTGGTGGGCAATGGTGGTGCGGTGGTCACACTGGACAGCCGTTTCAATAACCCGAAAGCCAGTATCATCCAGGGGCGCAAAGGTCTGGCTGCGGTCATCCGGAGTAGCGGTGGCTACTATGTAGTCGCAGGTGAAGCCGGTATTCAACTGATTGGCCGTGACGGCTCACTGGCAGATAAACAGATTTCCATGATTGCAGGGGGCGAGTGAAATGACTGAACAGAATCACCGTTACTCCTCAGAGCCGGAGCACTACATCCTGTCACCTGAAAGCGAACCACTGTTAGAGCGGGTTATCTTCAACAACCGTGGTCTGGTTGTTCTGATTCTGCTGGCACTGACCGCAGTGTTTGGTTTTGGTCTGACCCGCGTATCGCTCGACGCCAGTATCGAAAAATACATTCCGCTGAACCATGAGTACATCCAGAACTATCTGGTGCACAAAGACGAAATGAAGAGCGGGGTGGCGAACGTCAAGATCGCCGTCGAAACAACTTCGGGTGATATCTTCACCAAAGACTACATGGATACCCTGAGTAAAATCAGTGACGAAATTTTCTTTGTCAAAGGTGTCGACCGTTCAGGTATGCAGTCGCTCTGGACGCCAAACGTGCGCTGGATGGAGGTTACCGAAGAAGGTTTCCAGGGCGGACCGGTAATCCCGAGTACCTACGATGGCTCTGACGCCAGCCTTGAACAGGTGCGTCAGAACGTCCTGAAATCCGGACAGGTCGGGCGTTTGGTCGCTAATAACTTTGGCTCGTCCATCATCGACGTGCCGTTGGTTGAGTACAACCCTGAGACGGGCGAAAAGCTCAGTTATTCAGAGTTCAGCGCTGATCTCGAAGCGAAAATACGTTCTAAATACGGCAGTGAAAAGTACCGCATTTACATCACCGGCACACCGAAGAAGCTGGGCGATCTGCTCGAAGGTGCGCAGTCAATTGCGCTCTTCTTCCTTGCTGCCATGGTGATGACTGCAGTTCTGCTGTATCTCTATTCTCGTTGCCCTAAAGGCACGGTTGTACCCATTATTGCTTCCCTGATTGCTGTTGTCTGGCAGTTGGGTTCACTGGCATTGCTGGGCTTTACCATCGACCTGTACTCAGTACTGGTGCCATTTCTGGTATTTGCGATTGGTATCAGCCACGGTGTGCAGATCATTAATGGCATTGCTATCGAAGCAGGCAAGGGCGCTTCTTCCGTACAGGCAGCCCGCCACGCCTTCCGTGGTCTCTATGTGCCGGGCATGCTCGCACTGCTGAGTGATGCCATTGGCTTCCTGACACTGCTGTTTATTGATATCGGTGTAATTCAGGAGCTGGCGATCGCTGCGAGTGTCGGGGTTGCCATGATCATCGTTACCAACCTGGTGTTGCTGCCGGTCATCATGTCGTTTATTGGCATCAGCCAGTCAGGTGTTGACCATGCCCGTCGTGCAGAGCAGGGTAAGGCTTCCTTCTGGCGTGGCCTGTCGATGTTCGCTAACCGCAAAGTTGCGCCAATCCCAATTGTTATTGCTATCGCAATGGGCATTGGTGGCCACTACTACAGTCAGGACCTGAAGATCGGAGACCTTGATAAAGGTGCGCCAGAACTTCGCGCTGACAGCCGTTATAACCTCGACAACGCCTTCATGGTGGGTAATTACTCCACCAGTTCAGACGTACTGGTTGTTATGGTTGAGACCGCACCAGAACGTTGCAACGCCTACAAGGTAATGGACGCTATGGACCGCTTTATGTGGTACATGGAGAACGTGCCGGGTGTGCAGTCGACCACGTCACTGGTGACAGTATCCAAGCTGGTAACCAAATCGATGAACGAAGGCAACCTGAACTGGTCTGCGTTGTCGCGTAACCAGACAGTTCTGAATACCTCGATTCAGCGTGCTCCGAGTGCCTTGCTGAACAGCGATTGTTCTATGGCACCGGTCATCATCTACCTGAACGATCACAAAGCGGAAACACTCGAAACTGCAGTTGCAGCAGTCGAGCAGTTTAAAGCGACGTACGATGATCAGGTTGACCAGAAATTCTATACCTTGCGCTATAACGATCTGGAGCAGGCG
>JAYNJA010000129.1:5122-6437 GCA_038109705.1 Thalassolituus sp.
GCGATAGCTGATGGCGAAATTGATTCTGTACCGGTCCGTTTCCAGCTCGCATCAGGTAATGCCGGTATTGAAGCAGCCACGAATCAGGTGATTGCTGAAGCTCAGAACACTATGCTGATCTTCGTCTATGTCGTCGTATTTGTACTGTGTTTCATTACCTTCCGTAGCCTCAGAGCGGTAGCCTGTATTCTGATTCCACTGGCACTGACCTCAATTCTGAGTCAGGCGCTGATGACGTATCTGGATATCGGTGTGAAGGTAGCGACCTTGCCAGTAATTGCGCTTGGTGTGGGTATTGGTGTCGATTACGGTATTTATATTTACAACCGCCTTGAAGTGATGATTCTGTCGGGTAAAACCATGCAGCAGGCCTTCTTCGAAACACTGCGCTCAACAGGTAAAGCCGTAAGCTTTACCGGCGTAACACTGGCCATTGGTGTTGCAACCTGGATGCTGTCGCCGATTAAATTCCAGGCAGATATGGGTATCCTGCTGACCTTTATGTTCCTCTGGAACATGCTGGGTGCACTGATCCTGCTGCCTGCGCTGGCAAGTTTCCTGCTCAAGCCTGAAAGCATGATTGCAAAACATCAGGCCCGCCACGGAAAGTACCCGGCAGCAGGCTAAACACAGCCGCCGTCACGGGTTAAACTAGTGCCCCTGCAGTGGATACACTGCAGGGGTATTTTTTTAAGGAGTCAGTATGAAAAGTCCACTGGGATTAGAAGCCCGTTTACCTGTCTTTGAATTATTTAAAGATTCGTTGTTTCTGCTGTGGGCAAAACGCTCCCGTCTGGTCACTATGTTTTTGCCGATTATTGTGGTGTTGGTGGTACTGGAGCGCTACGTCGGTGAGATCTTACAATCATTTGCAGAGCAAACTGGAAGCGATGTGGCTGGAGAGTTTGGAGGGCTTTCGACAGAGTTTTGGGTATTAAATTTGATTTCTTTTCTGTTGAGTATTCTATTAGCGACTACGGTTCACCGTTTCACACTTCAAGAACAGTCGCAATGGCCTAAAAATGCGCTGCGAATTCCAACACCCTCAGATCTACGATATATGATACGCATAATCCAAGTTATCGTTGTTACAGTGCTTTTGGGGTCGATGCTACTGTCAGTGCTGTTTGCAATATTTCCCTCTTTGGCAGCTGCTGTTGCATCGGTGGGAGCCGGCGGTAGTATGGCAAGTATGGGATTAGCCCCCCTCGTTTTTTTAATTTTAGCACTGGCGGTGGGTTATTTTGGCGCAAGAATGTCTGTGTAACTACCGTTGCACGGAATAGGCACCAAAGGATCTTCGCAAGATCGATCG
>JAYNJA010000129.1:6447-8385 GCA_038109705.1 Thalassolituus sp.
TGGCGAATGAGTGAGGGGAATGGCTGGAGAATAGTGAACGTAGTATTGATTTTACCGTTCATCGTCAGCTATCCATTTTTCCATTTTATGGAAGAAGGAAGTCTCGTCACCACGATATTGGCGTCATTCGGTGTCTATTTTATGACAATTATTTCGACCACTGTCTTATCACTTAGCTACCAGTTTCTGGTTGAATTCTATGAGCCAGAAGAGAACGAGAATGTCGTTCCAGAGGCTGGTCCGAAAGACGACAGCAGTCTGGACGCCTGACCGGTGAAGCTGGGCGACCTCAGCATTACCTACGTCGAGGTGATGGCCAATGCGATACGACGCTTTGGCCATGACCCGGCCCCTCTGCTTAATCAATATCGTATACAGCCAGAAACTCTCGCCTCGCCGGATACACGTATCAGCATTCCTCGCTATATGCGTCTCGGGCACGATGCTATCGCGCTGACTCAAAAGCCCTGGCTTGGCCTTGAAATGGGTAGTCAGACGCACGCAGTGCATCTTGGTCTTGCTGGCCTTGTCGCCATGACCGCGCCAGATGTGCGCCATGCATGTCAGGCAATCGCAGGGTTTGAATTACTCTCCAGTTTTAATTCACGGGGAAGCTCTGCGTTTGTTACTCAAAGCGGGCAGAGTGTCTTGCGCTTCTATTCAGTAAGCCCCTATAACGATTACAACCTGTTTGTTGTCGATTCAGTGTTGTCGGCCTGGTCACACATTCTTAAGAGCATTACCGACCACACGGGGGCGATCGTTGCCAGGGTCGATATCGAATTTCCGGCGCCACCGTATGCGGATGTGTACAGTCGCTATTTCAATTGTCCTGTCACTTTTAATGCGCAACACAATCAGTTGGTGCTTCATTCTGGTGCGTTGAGTTTTCCTGTCAGGCAGCATTCTGCTTCGGTTTGGGAGGGGCTACGCCAACAGGCATTGAAGGAGCTGGAAAAAACCCGTCTGGGGCTGAGTATGGCGGAGCGGGTCGCGCGGACGCTGAGCCCATTACTTAACGGTGAAACACCGGAACTGCCAGAAGTCGCACAACGACTGAATATGGCACCCTGGACGCTGAGAAGACGTTTGCAGGCAGAGGGTCTGACCTATCAGGATGTATTGAATAAAACGCGTCAGGAGCTCGCAGAGAGCTATGTGAGGGATACGTCGTTGACGTTAGGGGAAGTAGCGTACTTGCTGGGGTTTGGTTCTGCTGCGGCCTTCCAGCGCGCATTTAAACGCTGGACTGGCGAACCGCCTGGCCGCTATAGGGAACACTGCCGTTAGTTACATCTCTACGGCGTCATCACAGTCGTCATCGAAATCATCGAAGCCGACGTCTAACAGATCTTCAATGTAATCAGACATATCGATCTCCTTTTTTGTTGTTAATCAATCCGTATCAGGGTCACTGCTTCAGCCTGATGCTAATGTATGTTCAGCATAAAGCGTGCCACCTGTTTTTAAATATAGTCGCTGCTGGTGAATTGACAAGGCATCCGTACCTTAAGTTCCTCCAGTCTTCCTTGCGACCATGTGTACACAGTAGCTGCTGAATATGACCTGAATATGACAAAGTGAGTGATATTTGAGCAATACAAGAAAAGTAAAGATATGGCAGACGATGTCGATGGAAGTGACGTCAATAGGAGTACAAAAAAGGGGATCTTAAAAATGGGGATCTAAAAAGTAGATGGCGGACTGGACGGGAGGCGACTGGGCAGGCATTCCTGACCGCGACAAAGGCTAACAACAATCAAGGGGATCTTAAAAAAGATGGCGGACTGGACGGGACTCGAACCCGCGACCCCCGGCGTGACAGGCCGGTATTCTAACCAACTGAACTACCAGTCCGCATTGTATTCACTTTATTGCAAAGTGATGGTGGGTGATGACGGGATCGAACCGCCGACCCTCTGCTTGTAAGGCAGATGC
>JAYNJA010000130.1:0-8384 GCA_038109705.1 Thalassolituus sp.
ACACCACCCTGATCGAAAACACGCCGATCGACTATCTCGACTTCGCCTCGCCGGTCGAAGGGCTTGGTTCGAAGATGGGCCTAGACGCCACCAACAAAATGCCGGGCGAAACCGATCGCGAATGGGGCACGCCGATCGTGATGGACGACTCGGTCAAACAGAGTGTCGATCAGCTGGTCAGGAAAATCGGCAAGGATATTGGTCTTTGAGCCAGCGCCAGAACAAGCCACCGGTGCAAACGCACCGGGTGACCTTTCAGCCGAACGGCGTCGTCATCCGCTGCCGTTCGGATCAGACCATCGCAGAAGCGGCTCTCGAACAGCGCGTGATCGTCCCGGTAAGCTGTGAAAACGGGGTTTGCCAGGTATGCCAGGGCGAACGCCTGTCAGGTCAGCTACGCTTTCGTAATGAACTGGGCGACGCAATACTTGAGCAGGAGAATCAGGTATTATGTTGCGTAGCTTATCCCGAATCTGATGTAGAGATTGTTATGACCGATGTGTTCGCTCCGGACCACAAACAGCCGAAAACTCTTGCCTGCCAGGTAAAGGTTGTCGAGCTGCTTGCCGACGATGTGTATCGGATCATCCTTCTTGCCCCTGCCGGTAAAGCGCCGGATTACTGGGCGGGCCAGTACCTCATGCTACATATGGGGGAAGGTAAGAACGAGGAACAGATCCCGTATTCAATTGCCTGTGCCCCCGGCACGGTGACTGGCCGCGAACCACGCGAAATTGAACTTCACATCGCTGCTAACAGCGATAAAGCCTGCGAAGTTGTCAGCTTTCTGCAGCAGGCGATCATCGCTCGTGTGACGATTCCCTCCGGCGACTGCTACATCAACCGGCATTTCCTTGAGCAGCGCAAAGAGCAGCCACTGTTAATGGTGGCCGCCGGATCAGGCTTCTCGCAGATCAAAGCCTTGATCGAAGCGACACTGGCACTCGACCCTGAGCGTGAGATTCACCTCTATTGGTCAAACCGCGCAGCTGTAGGTTTCTATCTGCCAGAGTTGCCACAAACCTGGCAAAGCGACTATCCCAATTTCCACTATCACCCCATTATTCAGAAGCATGCTGACGACTGGAACGGCCGTGCTGGCTGGATTTATGAGGTGATCCACGAAGACTTCGAAGACCTCTCCAACGTTGCCATGTTCGCCTGCGGCTCACCTAACATGGTGTTCGGTACGCTCGATCAGTTGGAACCTTTAGGCCTGAATGAGTCCAATATGTATTCCGACGTGTTTGCATACGCGACCCGCCCTGCCAAAAGCTGA
This sequence comes from Thalassolituus sp., assembly GCA_038109705.1. Classification (GTDB taxonomy): domain Bacteria; phylum Pseudomonadota; class Gammaproteobacteria; order Pseudomonadales; family Oceanobacteraceae; genus Thalassolituus. The sequence continues at coordinate 1,280 of JAYNJA010000130.1, forward strand.
TTTTTTCATCTTTATGAAACGGGCGTCAGGCACGCTTGTTTTTACTGTCACTGCAGGTAATGATCGACAGAATTCTGCCTGCAACAAAACCGAATTCTCACTACTGTAAGGACTATCAATGGATATCAACTGGGATAAACTGAACTTAGATCCACAGCTTCTGTGGGCTGATTACATCCTGCCATGGGGTACACAGATCGTTCTCGCGATTCTGGTCTTCGTTATTGGCCGAATCATCGCTTCTGCCGTCACCAAAGGCACGCGTAAGGTCATGGAGAAAGCCAGCCTCGAGCCTATGCTGGTGAACTTCCTCTCTAACATTATTGGCAGCGTTCTTCTCCTTCTTGTCGTTGTCTTCTCTCTGTCTCAGCTGGGCGTTGACACCACCTCGCTGGTTGCCCTGTTGGGTGCTGCAGGCTTGGCCGTTGGTCTGGCACTCAAGGACTCTCTGTCACACTTCGCCGCTGGCGTAATGCTGATTCTGTTCCGTCCATTTAAGGTCGGAGACTTCTGCGAACTCGATGGTGAAATGGGTACGGTTGAGCAGATCACTATCTTACACACCCGCCTGAAAACTCCGGACAACAAAGTTATCACTATTCCGAACGGTAACGTGTTCTCCAGCACAATGACCAACTTCTCTGAGCAACCAACCCGCCGTGCAGACATGGTATTCGGTATCGGTTACGGCTCAGACCTGTTGAAAGCGAAGAAAATTCTTGAAGAAATGTGTGCCGCTGACGAGCGCATCCTTGCCGATCCGGCTCCTAAGATCGCCGTTGGTGAACTGGCTGATTCGTCAGTGAACATCATTTGTCGTCCGTGGGTAAATGCAGGTGACCTGTGGCCAGTGATCTGGGACATGAACGAACGGGTGAAACTGCGCTTCGACGAAGAAGGCATCGAAATTCCATTCCCACAGGTATCTGTGCATATGGAAAAAGACTGATCCAGTATCAGTAACCTGAAATAAAAAAACCGGCCAATTGGCCGGTTTTTTTATACCTGACAAATCGATCAATGAAGGCCAAGGTTAAGACAAACAACGACATACCCAATATAATGCTGGCTCTTCATTAAGGGACAGAAAGATGCAGGACGTTTCCAATACACCAAAACTCTTATTACTCTCAGCAGCCATCGCCGCTATTTCTGCGTGCAGCGACGGCGGTTCTTCTTCCGGTGCTGATCCAGTCAACGATACTCCCGTAGAGTCTGTTACACAGTCGCTCAGCGGTAATGCCGTTAAAGGCGTGATGGCCAGTGCTGTCGTCACTGCGACCAGCCTGGATGGTAGCCAGAGCTATGGCAGCACCCAAACAGCCGCAGACGGTACCTATGCGCTTAGTGAGCTGACACTCGGTAATGGTCCTGTACTACTGGAACTGACTACCGATAGCGACACCCAGCTGACCTGTGACTCCGCTATTGGCTGTACCTTCAACGGTACTACACATGCCTTTGGTGCGAAGTTTACCTTTAATGATCCTGATTTTTCTCTGACCTCAGTGCTGCCAGGTATGTCAGATACCGCAACTGAAGCCCGGTTAATGATCACCCCGGTAACTCATATGGCTGCACAACGTGTTGCCGCGTCAGGAGCAACAACCGCAGAAGAAATTGAAGGTGTAAACCGCGCAACTGCACGACTGCTAGGCTTGGATAACGTCGATATCAATAGTCTGGTTCCCTCAGATATCACCAACAGTCAAGCGTCAGAAGATAACGAGGCCGCACAACGTTACGGCGCCCTCGTCGCTGCGTTTGCAACCCTCGCAGAAACTTCAGGTGGCGACATCAGCGACGTTATTGATGCCATCAGCAATGACTTTGCTCAAGACGGCTCAATGAAAGCCAACAGCAGCGTTGGAACTGAGCTGGCCCTCGCCAATATTTTCAATGCTGCAAAAGCTTCTGCCGAAAAAGCAGAAGAGGCTGGAGTAAGCCTGGGAACAACGGGTGTTACCCTCGCTCTTGAGGCGCTGGAGGCTGAAACCGCCCCAGTCGACTCCGTTGTGACTCCAGATACCGCGGAAGAAATTCCCACGGAGCTGCTGACAGAAGAAGAAGCAGTGGATGCAGGCGTAGCACTGCTGGAAGATCTCAATAACTGGTATCAGGCTCTAAACAATTCAGATGTAGAAGCCAAGGGCGACATGTACGCCGAACAGCTTGAAGCAGCAGCAGATCTGATGCCTGCGTTCAATGCGGCCTCCTCGGAACTGAAGCAATGGCAGGACCTGGTAACCAGTTCTGAAACCCGCTGTATATCCGAGGGGCTGTCGTACAACAGCGAAACGGATACCTATACACCCGCCTGCTATGAATACGGTGAAGTGGCTACGCCGGGCCCATTGATGCAAACACTACCTATTGCCGGCTGGCTGGGTCAATTTACCCAATACATCGAGCAAAACCACGATGTACTGGAATCTTCCAGCAATGAAGACGGTAGCTACTCCCTGTCGACCACCGACCTCGGTGATGACATCTATGATCTGGATATTGTTGAGTTCCTCAGTGATGATGAAGGCGCTCTGGTTGAAGGAACAGAAGTCGTTGCCACCTACACCCTGAATGCCGGCAAAATTGCGACAATCAGATTCTACGGTACGGGTGAAGAGCTCAACCTGGCAAGCGAAGCAACACCAGCCGCACTTGCCCATGCGCAACTGGGAAGCACCCTGATCTATGGCCTGTCTGATCTCGTACTTACACCCGTTTCAGCCGAAGATGCGGAATTTACGTCGATCAGTATCCCTTCCGCATCTGTCATCTTGGCCTTCGCTACCGAAAGCGATGCGTCGGCATTCATTCCAGCGATAGACAACGGTGATGTCGTCAATCCTGCGACAGTGGTTGCCATCAGTGCCAGCTTCTCGGGCAGTGCTGAATCTGAGCAAGGTACAGCGACCTTCACTGTAGATGCTGAATACGACAGCCCTACTGAAGCGACCCGCTCGCTTGACGTGGAGATCAGCATTCTCGGTGATACCGACAAGGACGGAACCAACGAAATTGACGGTACCGTATCGCTAGCGCTTAGCGGCGACTACACGCAGGAAGGCGATATGACGGATGGCTATTCAGTAACTATTCAGAACGTATCAGGCGAAGCAGAGTTTGAAGGTAGCATCGAAGCCTCCCTTGAAGATGGTAGCTCCGCCACATTCAACGGCAGTCTGGCCGTTAACGCTGTTGGTTTATCGGACAACTCCGAAGTTCAGCAGGATATCACCGCCATTGCAGAAGGCTCTGTACAGATTATCGACAACCGTGCTGGAAATGCAGCAACAGTGACATTCGATGGCATTGCACGCCTTAAGGAAAAAGCGCTGCTCACCCCCGCTGGCGATGTTCTTATTCTTGAGGGTCATACGATCACTCGCCCATACGAGATGTACGTCAGCGGCGAGCTTTCCACCACTGAAAATGGTAATACCGCATCGATCGCGGTCAGCGGTCTGGCGAGAGTAAGCAACCAGGATTCGTTCAGAGTGAGCCCTCCATCGTTACCAGAAGACGGAAGTAGCATCGTCATCAACTTCCCGATGCAGTTAGATGGCCCGGATAAAGTTGTATTCGATACATCAACCTTTGAGACTCAGTTGACTGACGCTCTGAATATCACCACAGAAAACGCAGTGTGGATAAACCTGTACTTACCAATGAGTGTCACACGGGTACTGCATGTCAACGACCCCGAGACGTCAGATGACGATCAGTATGAGCTGGTATTGGAGTATGAAGATTACACCAATAGCTTGTTAATAGATGTTTTCAACACTTACTACGCCAGCACTCCAGTGGACCCGACTGATGATCTGCGAGATATAGTAACCGCAGTTATTTATAGCGAATATACATCCACAGCGTTCAGTGCTGACTTTGAAGGCGAGAATAGTGACATCTATGCTTGGGGCTCTAACTGGAGCGAAGGTGTTTCTATCACCGAAAACTACGTAGTCCAGATCAATGGCCATGCTTACTCGGATATTGATGTCAACGGATTAATCTCCAGCTCCGAGACAGAAGATATGTACCGTAACATATCGCTGGCACTCAATATCGATGCTTCGGCTACCGGATTAGATGATGCTTCTATCCGCATCACCGCTGTCAGAACCGGCCTCGAAGACCTTACTGGCAACGTAACACTGAGCTATAACAGCACAGACTTATCGACACAGCGTGTGATAAGCCTGCAGCTCGATACTGCAATGGATGCAACCAATGGTGAATTTAATTACCTGACCGTTGCCGATGCAGACACCGAGATGAAAATTCAGGCAACCTGCGTCTCTGACGATGAAACAGACGAGTGCGGAGAGTTCGAGTTTACGGGGATCATTACTGTTGCTGACACGCAAATCGGTGAACTGGAATCCCGCGACGGAGTACCGGTATTCCGTTTCGGCAACGGCGAACGCTACCGTATCCTGACACCGAACTTCCTGGTCGAAAAAGTCGCAGACTAACGATCTGGAAAATGAATAGCCCGGAGTTTTCTCCGGGCTTTTTTATTTACATCCAGCTTCTGTATGCCAATGCATAAACCATTATTTCCCATTCAACTCAACGTGGTTCTGATTCTGCTGGGGCTATCTACCTCACTGGTGCCAACTACAGTGATGGCAACCTCAGCAACGGCCGCGTCAGTCGAATACACATATGAAGGTATTGCCCATGCAGGCCCAATGGCGATTGATGCGGTCCTGAATAAATGGAAAGGTAACCGCTATAACGAGGACGATGGATTTCTCTGGCAGCAATCTGTAAGCAGTCTGAGCTACAACAACTGGACACTGAGTTACGTCAGTCGTTTTCATGCAGAATACCGCTTCCCCCACGATCTGGCAGAAGGCTTCTACTACGCATCCAATGATGTGTCGCTGGAAGACGAGTACCACACTGTCAGTACGATTCAGGCGAAAGACTACCGGGGTTACGGCTGGGAAATAAGCCGACAGTTTTACTTTGATAATAATCTGAGCCTGACACCCAAAGTCACCTGGCTGTTAATAGACCGGATCATATGGGGAACAGTGAAAGGAGATATCCGTTATACAACCCCTGAAGAATGGGGCGGTCGTCTGGATATTGAGTATGGATACACCAAGGATCCTGTCTTACGGCGCCCACTTGAGCGCCCTTACTACGGCGACTTGTATGCGTTCGGAATTCAGGCCGATTGGAGCAATCAGAATTACTCCATCAATTACCGGGGTGAGAATTTACTCGCACAAATATACTGGAAAGATCTGCCATACACATATGCGATTGCTGATACCGATGCAGCATTCCTGATCGATGGGTATGAATATTACGACGAAGCAGACATCACACCATCGTCACTGCACTGGATCATCCAGAGTTACCAGTTAAGCGCTAAAAATAGAGTACATCTGGATACTTTTGTTTCTGGGATTCAAACAACATTCAATATTGGCTATAGCCGGGAACTATCAACCAGCACCGTGAGCCTTGCCTACAACCCAATATGGCATGCCTATTCACTAGGATTTAATCACAAATATATAGCAATCAAAGTCACCAGTGATTCAATCAATACCTCGACGAGCAGAACATTAAGCGCATTATTCAGGCTGAATTACACATTCTGATTAGCTGAAGAATTCATAAAAAAACCGGCCAGTTGGCCGGTTTTTTTAACCTTACAACTGACGATTATCAGAAGTATGGAGTCACCAGAACGCTGTTATCAACCGTCGTACCTGAACTAGCAACCAGGCTGAACAGGTTGTAGACGAAAGCGCTATCGCTACCATCTGCCAGGCGAACAAATGCATTCAGGTAGCTAACTTCAAGACCATTGTCTGCATCAGCAGAGTTGCTGCCATTGAACGCAACAGGGGCCGTTGTGAAGTTAGGAGTCAGAGTCACAGTCAGACCGTCAGTTGATACGGTTACTGTCACATCACTACCTGTAGAAGTGTTATCCAGAGTTGCATTATTAGCATTGGTCAAAGACGCACCAATCTGAGTCTCATCAACCAGAGCAACTGGACGGCTCAGCTGAAGCACCAGAGCGCCACCAGAAGTAAACTGGCTGGAGTCTGTGTTAGACGCTGAAACCACATACAGACCGTTTGCACTGCCAGGTGCAATTTCACCCATAGTAATGCTCTGCGCCACCTGAGTGGTACCAACGTTCACATAAGTCGTGCTGTAACGCGCCAGCTGAACTTCGTTATGAACAACTGGCAAAACGCTAACGGCGTAATAACCACCCAGTACCAGTTCAGTGCCAGCAAAGGTTACTTTACCTGATGCGTCTGTTGTTGCTGTCAGCGCACCCTGATAGCCCGAGCTAGGGTAGAAACGCGCATCAGTATCTGTATTCAAACTATTGTTGTTGGTTTGCGGATTCATCAGAACAGTCGCACCGACAACTGGCTCACCTTCGAACATGATATCGAAAGAGTAATCTGGAGCGGTCATACCAACTGGAAAGAGGTAAAAATTGCCCAGGTCCCAAACTTTCTGGTCCTGCAGGCTGTTAATATCGACGTATGGCGTATACGTAGAAACTACCGGCTGATAACCATCGGCAGTGGCTTCAATACGAAACTCGTAATTACCTGCGGTAGAAGCTGGGATGTTGTCGATGTAATAATCACCAACATAGTTCTTGTTCTTGCCAGCCGTACGATACTTACCACCCTGAACCAGGACAACTTTCAGGTTATCCGCAGTTACACGCTGACCGGTAACCGCATCAAATACGGTACCTTGCAGGTTAGCTGTAACATTATGGTAGTTCGTAGGAACCGCTTGGTTTGATATAGATTCATCGCCGCCGCAGCCTACAAGAGATACAGCAACAGTTGATACGCAAAGGGTCTTCCAAAAAGCAGTCATTCGTTATTCTCCCTGAATAAACATAGAAGCGCCGAGGATAGAGTTGGCGCGTAGGGATAATATATGAATTATTTTTTTGCTGCTATCTCCGAGAAAAGTCTTATCTCGCTTGGCCCCTTTGGTGTGATTCAACCCCCAAACCGATAGTCCCTACTCCGACAGATACTGCACCAACTCCCCCTGAGGCAGCGGCTTGCTGAAGTGGTACCCCTGAATAGCCATA
>JAYNJA010000131.1:0-8371 GCA_038109705.1 Thalassolituus sp.
CCCGGAGCACTTCAACCCGGCCGCTTATTTTGCGATAATCCGCCCCCTTCTGAATTACACACTTACGCCTCTAGTCGGATTTCCATATGAAACCTCAGATTGCCGAGTTACTCAGCGCCGCTGTCAGCGTTCTTAAAGAACAGAATGTATTGCCTCAGGATCTTGAACCACGAATCCAGGTCGACAATACCCGCGACAAAGCGCACGGTGATCTGGCCACTAACCTGGCGATGATGCTGGCGAAGCCTGCCGGTAAGAACCCGCGTGAGCTGGCTCAGCTGGTGGTTGATGCGCTGCCGGAAAGCAGCCTGATTGAAAAAACTGAAATTGCCGGCCCGGGTTTTATTAACTTCTATCTCAGTGATGAATCTACCTCAGCGCTGATCAAAGCTGTGCTCGAGCAGAAAAACGATTATGGCCGCTCGAATGTAGGCGAAGGGAAAAAAGTACAGGTGGAATTCGTGTCCGCCAACCCTACTGGCCCGCTGCATATCGGTCACGGTCGTGGTGCGGCCGTGGGCGACTGTCTCTGTCGTCTGCTCGAAGCAACCGGCTGGGATGTGACCCGTGAGTTTTACTACAACGATGCTGGTCAGCAGATCAACAATCTGGCTCTGTCAGTACAGGCGCGTTGTAAAGGCCTGACGCCAGACGACGCCAGCTGGCCGGAAGATGGCTATCGCGGTGAGTACATCGTCGACCTGGCTGAAAGCTTTATGCGCGGTGATACCGTTTCATCTGAAGATCAGAGCTTCACCGGCACCAAAGATGCCGATGACCTTGAAGGCATTCGTCACTTTGCGGTTGCCTACCTGCGTAATGAACAGGATCTCGACCTGAAAGCATTTGGTGTCGACTTCGATGTGTACTTCCTCGAGTCTTCTCTCTATACCGAAGGTAAAGTTGAAGAAGCCGTTCAGACACTGATTAACAATGGTTACACCTACGAAGATGGCGGTGCGCTCTGGCTGCGTACTACAGACTTCGGCGACGACAAAGACCGCGTCATGCGTAAAACCGACGGCGGATACACCTACTTCGTGCCGGATGTCGCTTACCATCTGAACAAATGGCAGCGCGGTTTTACCCGTGTTATCAACGAGCAGGGCGCAGACCATCATTCAACCATCACCCGTGTGCGTGCCGGTCTGCAGGCGTTGAATGTTGGCATTCCTGAAGGTTGGCCGGGCTACGTACTGCACCAGATGGTGACCGTAATGCGTGGTGGCGAAGAAGTTAAAATCTCTAAGCGTGCAGGTAGCTACGTTACCCTGCGCGACCTGATTGACGAAGTTGGCCGTGACGCGACCCGTTACTTCCTCGCGGCGCGTAAAGCCGATGGTCAGCTGACGTTTGATATCGACCTGGCACGTTCACAATCTTCTGATAACCCTGTGTACTACGTTCAGTACGCTCACGCCCGCGTGTGTTCTATTTTCCGTAAGTTGGCTGAAGCTGGTCAGGGCTGGGATACGGAGACAGGTCTAGCGGCTCTGGGCGCACTGGCGCTGGAAACCGAAAAAGAAATGATGGTGAAAGTAGGTCGCTATCCAGAGGTGGTACGTCGTGCCGCTGACGCTAGCGAACCACACCAGATTGCAAACTTCCTGCGTGACCTCGCCGGTGACTTCCACACCTGGTACAACTCAGAAAAAACCCTGGTCGACGATGCTGATCTGCGTAACGCACGTCTCGCTCTGGCAGAAGCCGTCCGTCAGGTGTTGCATAACGGCCTGAACCTTCTGGGTGTGAGCGCTCCACAGGAAATGTGATAGGCTGCGCGGCAGAATAATAACGCTGAAGCAGCACGGAAGGAGTAGCAGATGTCTGATGGCGGCAGAAAAATTCCAGGAGCAGTGTGGGTAGTAACACCTGCCATTGCTCTGGCATTCGTCGGATTTATTGGGTATCTGTCTACCGTTCCGAGCGATAACGAGCTTGATGCTGTAAAAGGCGATGCGCGCAAAGCGCTCGAAAGCAGCGTTGAGCGCATGAAAGAAGACGCGGCCCGCATCGAAGAAAAAGCGAAAACCTCTTACGATTTTTATCGTTTGCTTGAAAAGCAGACGGTTGAAGTACCCGAAGTAGAAGAGTACCGCTCGACGCCGAAAGAGGCGGCAGCAAAGTACGAATACCGCCTTCAGGCAGGCTCGTTCCGTTCAGAAACTGACGCCGACCGCATGCGCGGTGAATTGATCCTTGAGGGTCTGCCTGCGTATCTGGAGAGCAGTACAGTGAATGGCTCGACATGGCACCGGGTGTTTGTCGGTCCCTACGTTGACCGCTCTAAGCTTAACAAAGCACAGGACATTCTTGTCAGCCGTAACGTCAGCCCTTTGGTGCTAAAGCAGAAAATCAGCGGCTGATCAGAAATCGCTCATTTATTACTATTGCCTTAGTCTTATTGCCCTTGTTGTCTTGGTATGCCACCTTTAGGATTCTGCCCATTGTCGGCTCGCCTGGGGGTGCCCATGACACTCGAATCCCATACCGAATACCTGTCGATAGAAACTCCTGAAGGTGCGCGTAAAATTGCTTTTCAGAGTTGGCAGCGAACCGGTGGAGGCGATGCCCCATTACTGATCTGTGTCCATGGTCTCACGCGTAATCGCCACGATTTCGACTTTATCGCTCATTCGATGACCGCTTACTATCGTGTTGTTACTGTCGACATTATTGGTCGCGGTGATAGCGATCGACTGCAAAACCCAGAATATTACGGCTATCCATTGTATGTGAGTCAGATGATGCAATTGCTGAAGCATCTTGCATCAGTCACAGGAGAAACCCGCTGTGACTGGCTGGGGACCTCTATGGGGGGGCTTATCGGGATGATGATTGCGGCGACACCGGGTTCACCAATTGATCGCCTTATACTGAACGATATCGGCCCTGAAATTCCTTTGGCGGGTCTGCAGCGCCTGAGTGAATACGTCGGTAAAGCGCCACCTTTTTTCTCTTTCCAGGAAGTCGAGGCCTACCAGCGGGTCGTTGCTTCAGGGTTTGGTGACCTCACAGATGAACAATGGAACCATATGGCACGCTATGCGGCGACGCTGGAGAGTGATGGCTTCTATCGGATGAACTACGACCCGGCAATTGCACTGGCTTTTGAAGGGCTCAATGAAGGTATTGACCTTACTCCTGTATGGCAGGCGGTGAGCTGCCCGGTGCTTGTTCTGCGTGGTGAAGACTCGGACCTGCTGACGGCAGAATGCGCTGAGCGGATGGCAGAGAAGCGGGATGTTCGTTTAGTGTCATTTCCGGGCACAGGTCACGCTCCGGCGCTGTTTTCAGAGGATCAGATCGCTGCAGTCCGTGACTTTCTTGTCATGTAAAACCGTGTAAAAAACACCTCTACAAAAAGCCACAGACTACCGCTGGCACGAATGGAAAGATTGGTCCTTACTAAGAGAACAGAGAATGTTCTGAAGGTGAGTAAGGACCATGGACACCAGTCACGAAACACACGATCTGAATAAAACAGAACTGACACATGCGCACGTAGTTGCTGCATTCGCGTCGACCAGTATTTTGCTGGCCGTCATGCTGTTCGTCTGATCAGTTCTTTCCTTGATTATCAGAATTACAGGTTAACGAGATTCAACGTCGTCGTCTGGCTTGCCTCTACAGTGACGGTATCACTGACGTACACAAACCCTTCACCATTTCCAAAGACAGTCTCATCGGTTTCCGGGTCATCCGAATCCGATATGCAGGTCAGTGCGACGGTATAATCTCCCGGTGCCAGGAATGACGCTGAGTAATCCAGTTCGGCAGATACAGAAGCGGTAGCCAGAGGCTCGTCATCACTACCTAAATCGTCAGGCTCCGCAACCTCACCCTCGTAAACATAGATCGCAGTCTTGTCGTCTGCTGCGCAGAGGTCGCTGGCAACCGTGCCAGCAATTGCACCAGCCAGGGCTGATTCAACAATGCGGATGGTCGGGCGTAGTTTGTACTCCCCGTTGCCGGTAAGGGTCACTGATTTGCGCAGGTCAAAGTCGAGAGTGAGCGCCACGGTCTCATCGCTGTTAACTGTGAAACCGCTGACCAGTTTCAGACCGGTTTGTTCACCACTGGGAATAGTCAGCTCAAAGCTGCCGACGGCTGTTTCAATGTAGGTATCGTTCAGCTCGTCAGTATCAACTAACAAGCGAATCTGCGAGTACTCACCGGCTTCTACCGTTACTTCATTCAACAGACTGAAAGTCAGGCCGTTCTGGAAGTCGAGCAGGTTAACCTGCATCGGCTCGTCAAACAGAAACTCTTCCTGCTGCTCATCTGCCTTGATCAGTACCACACCAGAAAACTGTACATAAACACCCAGGGCCTCGTCGACAGGCGCGTCCGTCATTGCCATAGATAGCTTACCGGTAGCTTTTCCGTCGCTGTCGTCTGCACCACAACCTACAAGTAAGAGGGAAGATGACAGTACAGCAATTGCAGATGGTTTGAGCAGAGAAGGGGATAACATACGAACTCCAGAATAATTGAACATGTTAATTGCGACTGGGATTCGTGCACTTAGTTCAGAAATTTATTTTCACCGTGACCCGGGAACTTGTTGATTTGACAGGTGGGGCGTGGCTTTCAGGCAATAAAAAACGCGTATTTCAGATAACAAAAAAGCCCGTACATTTCTGTACGGGCTTTTGAAATAATGGTGCCCAGAGGCGGAATCGAACGGGGGCGCCCAGCTCACCGACACGTGTGGCGGTGGGTATGCTGCAGATAACAAAAAGCCCCGCAATTGCGAGGCTCTTTGTAGGAATAAATGGTGCCCAGAGGCGGAATCGAACCACCGACACGGGGATTTTCAATCCCCTGCTCTACCGACTGAGCTATCTGGGCTTACTTGGTCAGGACTATGTGTCCCTCAAGTGGCGCGTATTAAACCGCGCATCGGACTGCCTGTCAACACTATCTCGTTATTTTTCTTTGTTTTCAGGAACATAGCCCTCCGCTTGATCAAAATCTGAGCCGCTAAGAAACTTTTCACGCTGCTCTGTCAGGTATTTGCGCGATTCAGGGTCCATTACGTTCAGGTGCTTCTCGTTGATCAGGCGGGTCTGGTGTTCGGTCCATTCAGCCCAGGCTTTGGCGGATACCTCGTTGTAGACTTTTTCTCCGGCAGGACCAGGGAAGGGCAGAGCCTCCAGACCTGGGAGTTCCTCGTTATATTTGCGGCAATGTACAGTTCTGCTCATGAGGCATCCTGTGTCAGTGTGGTTATTAGTTTCTTTACTGGGGCAGCGAGCCCAAGGTTTTCTGGTTTAAGAGTATTGTACCAGTGGCTCGAGTATTGCCCGCCAGTCTCGCGAATTACGCATGCGCTTGTTTGCAGACGGATGTGTACGGGAGTAATGTCCAGGTGGTAGTGAGAGAAGGTATGGCGAAAAGTTGCCAGTTCCTCCAGCTCATACTGATAGTCGCCCAGCTCTTTTGATATCCAGGGTGATGCATCATGGACTGATGCTACCTCAGGGAAGCTCCACAGCCCTCCCCAGATGCCTTCTTCAGGGCGTTGACGCAGAAGAAGACCACCGTCGCTGTTCTCTGCGATCAGCATGACGGTGGATCTCACCGGTTTTTCTTTCTTCGGCTTGCTGTTGGGAAACTGAGTTGGTTTTCCGCTAGCAAAGCCTGCGCAATCCGGTTGTAGAGGACAGATGCCGCACGCTGGCTTTGAGCGGGTGCAAAGCGTGGCACCGAGATCCATCATGGCCTGTGTATATTGCTGGTGGCTGTGCTCAGGAGTCAGGCGTGTGGCGGTTTCCCAAAGACTTTTTTCTACCGCGGTCGTTCCGGGCCAGCCCTCAACCGCATAAAATCGGGTAAGTACCCGTTTTACATTGCCATCAAGAATCGGTGCCTGAATTCCCATACTGATCGACGCAATTGCGCCGGCGGTGGAGCGGCCAATACCCGGAAGTTCAGTCAGCGCTGCAACGGAGCGAGGAAATTCGCCGTTGAACTGGCTGACTACGATTTGTGCGCACTTGTGCAGGTTACGCCCGCGTGCGTAGTAGCCTAACCCTGTCCAGTGATGCAGAACGTCGTCCTGGGTTGCTGCCGCGAGTGCAAACACATCAGGAAAGCTCGCCATAAAGCGTTCGTAATAGGGGATAACGGTAGCGACCTGAGTTTGCTGTAGCATGATCTCAGAGACCCATACGCGGTAGGGCGTAATCGTCTGCTGCCATGGCAGGTTTTTACGGCCGTACTGGTCGTACCAGGCGAGAACGGTTGTGCTGAATGCATTGTCTTTCATGGGCGACAGTATGCCGCACATGAAGGACGACGGAAAATAGATTCCCTGTCAGATTTCGTAGCTGTTGCTCATTTTTTCTGTACTGACGATCAGGTACTGATGCAGCTGCCCCAGCGAGAGTGGTCGGCTGAACAGATAGCCCTGACCTTCGTCACAATTATTGAGGCGCAGGTATTTCAGCTGTTCTTCGGTTTCAACGCCTTCAGCCACTACATTGAGGCTCAGTTTGTGCGCCATTGCGATGACCGCTGCCGTGATTGCCATGTCATTCTTGTCATCCGGTATGTCGGTGACGAAAGATCGGTCGACTTTCAGAACGTCAATCGGGAAGCGCTTGATGTATGACAGTGAGGAATAGCCGGTACCGAAGTCATCAATCGCGATGGATACACCGGTCGACTTGATCTCCTGCATAATGCCGATGGCGGCTTCGACATCTTCCATCAGCGTACTTTCAGTGATTTCCAGCTCAAGGCAGCGTGGTGGAATTTCAGTAATTTCCAGTACGTTGCGGATGTGATCTGCCAGTTTCGGATCGGTAAACTGTTTTGCCGACAGGTTAACCGCGACCTTGGCGTCTTCCGGCATGACTTTGGTGCGTATCAGTTTGCTGATCTGCCGACATGCCTGTTCCAGCACCCAGTTACCGATATCAATAATCTGTCCGGTTTCTTCTGCGACCGGAATAAAGTGATCTGGTGAGATCATGCCTTTATCAGGGTGCTCCCAGCGAATCAGGGTTTCTACGCCCGTAGTGCGGTAGTCAAACAGGCTGACTTTTGGCTGGTAGAAAAGGGTGAACTGGTTACGCTCCATCGCTTCTTTGATTTCTTTCTCAAGAGCCAGATGCTCGAGGATGGAGTGGTTCATATCCTCAGAGAAGAACTGAAAGTTATTACGCCCCTGTTCTTTGGCTGAATACATCGCCAGGTCAGCGTTCTTCATCAATACATTGGTATCGGTGGAGTCATCTGGTGTGATGGTGATACCGATACTGACCGAGGTAAGAATATCCTGACCTTTTACACGGATCGGTTTCGCCATGGATTTCAGAATTTTTTCCGCCACAACGCGAACATCCTGAACACTGTTAACGTCAGTCAGCAGAATAGTGAACTCATCTCCGCCAATACGGGAGACCGTGTCGTTTTCGCGTACGGTGTTGCTCAGACGATTGGAGACTTCTTTCAGCAGAATGTCGCCGGCGTCGTGGCCCAGGGTATCGTTAACCCGCTTAAACTGGTCCATGTCGAGGAACATCAGCGCCATGGAGTTACCGGAACGGATCGCGGCTTTAACTGCGCTTTCGAGGCGGTTTTTAAACAGACGACGGTTGGCCAGCCCGGTCAATGGGTCAAAAAAAGCGAGTGTTTCGAGCTGAATCTGTGCAGCTTTGAGTTCTGAAATATCTGAAATTGCACCCAAGTAACCGAGCAGTTGCCCGTCGCGATCGTGGAGGGCACTCGCCATCAGGTGAATCCAGGTGTAACCCAGGTCTGGGCGGGTCAGACGCAGTTCAAGGGCAATACTTTCCTGATCCAGCACCAGACGGTTCCAGGCTTCCTGCACGTTAACAATATCGCGTGGGTGAATCATTTCAAACCAGTCATGCAGATCCGGCTGATCGTTGGTGATGCAATGAATATCGCGCCAGCGCTGGTTAACGTATTGCAGCTTCTGGTTCGGGTCGACCTGAAAAATCCCAACCGGCGAGAGTGCGGTCAGTTTTCTGAAGCGCTCCTCCGAGGCCTTTAACGACTGGTTTTCTTCATCGATCGTGGTCAACAGACGGTTAAACAGGTCAACCAGGTCACCTAACTCGTCGTTGTTGGTCTTCGTTGCGCGGATTGAGTAAACATTTTTGTTGAGAATTTCGGTAAGCGTATCGCTGAGCTCGCGCATTGGGCGTGAGATAACGTCTTTCAGTTTATCCGCCAGAATAAGCGCCAGACCAAAAGCCGAGATCATGATGATGACGGAAAACGCCATAAACTGGGAGAAACGCTCGAGCAGCTGGCTGCGGCTACTTTCTATGTACAGTGTACCTATGGTCTCGTCGGCCCGTACGACGGGGAAAAACTTTGAGAAGTTGTAGGT
>JAYNJA010000132.1:0-8368 GCA_038109705.1 Thalassolituus sp.
CCGCTGGTGTGGAAATCACGCCAGTGTCTCCAAGCCTTGTGGCTGCTTTGATGGAGCTGCATAAAGGCCATGGCCCAGGCCTGTTCCGTATTCTGGAGCAGATCACCGCACTGGGGCTGATTCTGGTGCTGATCAGTGGTCTGATTATTGGTCTGAAATCACCGATGCTGAAAAAACCAACAGTGGCGCTAAGTGCCGGCGGCATCCTGGTGTTTGTGATTTTCGCCGCGATTCTTTAACAGGCAAATCGACAAACCGTGACACAAAAAAACGCCCCGAAGCATGCTTTGGGGCGTTTTTTATTGGTAATCAGAGATTACGCTCGGTGGTGTTTTTCGTGAATGTGAGCTCAGACCGTTTCAGGACTGAGCTCTTCAGACTTTACCACCAGTCCTTCTTTAATCGCCGCAGCGGCTTTTTTGCACCACACACGAGTACGCTGACGCTGCATCAGACTGAGCGATTCGCGACCTTCGCCATTCTGATTCGCAGCCGCCCAGAAGTTCAGGTTAAGGCGGTCGATCTGACGCATAGTGCCGTCGTGTAATTCTGCCAGATCAATCATGCCGTACTCGACGTCAACAGAAGCCAGCGCTTCTTCCAGCAGAGAGAAGTCACCGCCACGGCCAAAGTTACGCACCAGTGTGCACTTCATGGTGTCGCCGTAGCGCTTCAGGAAAGCAGCCGCGAGACGAGCGGAATCACGGCCGTCATCAACCACGTACCAGAAGTTGCAGTCGATCCCGGTTTCTTCACACAGGCCTGCGACGTCATTTTCGTCGATCCAGCGGTTCAGAAAGCGCTCGCTCTGTGCTGGCAGATCGATAACGACCTGCAGATCTTCTGACAGTGCCACTTCCATAATCTGGTCTGCACCTTCAAAGGTATCCAGATTAATTGCCTTGGTGAACTCAGGATAAAAGCGGCTCAGGGTATCGTGAGACTGGTCAGCATCGAAGCCTGCGTACAGAAGGTTGTTGTCGAGAAAGTATTGGGACAACAGGCGGGAGAAAACGGATTTGCCCACACCGCCTTTTTCACCGCCAACAAAGTGAATGCTGCTCATAGCGATTCCCTGCGTAAATTAAAATAGATTTGCACGGTAGTATAAGCGACGATTGATGACAATCAGATGTCGGACGATATGTTAGGATTGCTCACTTGTCTGAGAAGCTACAGGGATAGTTATATGAAGTTTGGCATTGGTTTGGCTGCATGTCTTTTGGTCAGCTTGACCGCTCAAGCACAGATGTATCAATGGAAGGATGAAAATGGTCGGTTACACTTCAGTGATAAACCTCCAGCAAAGCATCAGAATGCTTCAGATCTGACACAAACTTCTAATACTAGCGATTACAGTACCAGTAGTAGCTTGGGCGCAGGCAGCTCAACTGCGATGAAATCCACAGCAAACTCAACAGATCCCAAGCATTCCATATTATCGGTTTCAGGTATTACAGATTACGATCCGACAGCCATGCTACTGTCGTACCGGCAACTACTCGAAACCCGCCAGTATGATGACCTGAACTCCCGCCTCTACGCTCTTTTTGATGCAGCAAAGACTGACCCGAGGCAAGAGTCACTGATCAACCTTATTTTAAATTATTTTCCTGTCGCAACCCCCCGTCATCTGGCGCTTATTAATGAATGGGTTGTTCATTCCCCCCGTGAATATGCTCCTCTATTACTCAGGGCGCATTGGTATCGTCAAAAAGCTTGGAATATCAGGGGCGAAGGTTATATGAGCAGCGTGTCCGACGCTGCTAAATCGCTAATGACAGAAAATCTCAACCTGGCTGAACGGGATCTAAAAAAGGCCCTGCTAAATGGAGGTCATATAGCAAAAACGTATGCAATGCTGATCGAGAATTTTGCTATGCAAGGTAGACATGATGAGCAGGATAGATATTACCAGTTAGGAACTGTACGTGTGCCAGCCAGTTTCTGGATTCATCGCACGCAACTTATTCTGAGCAGTCAGCGCTGGGGCGGTGGGCTTGAGCAGATGAAAGAAGTCGTACAACGTGCTCGGGCTAAACTCTACGCGAACCCAGAAATTGCACATATTGAGAGTCAACTGTTTGTCGAGCTTGCCCGAGATGCAATGACCGCGGGTGAGTATGGAGAAGCACTTTCAATTCTTGAGAAGGACTCAGGGTGTGATGAGTATTCAGACTGTTTATATCTTAAGGCCCGCACTCTCAGAAAACTTGAACGTAAATCAGAGGCTCTGGGGTATTTTGAGCAGGCTGTAACCCTGAATCAGGCCGAAGCAAGATATTTCTGGAGTCTGGCTTATAGTTATCGTGGCGCAGGACGCTTTTCTGATGCATTCAGAAGCGCGAGTATAGCCAGAGTCATGGAGCCATCTGACAAAAAGTATCGTGAAGAGATGCCTGAGTTCGCCAGCTTGCTCGCACGCCATCATCATGAAGTTAAGAGTCCGTTGAAGACGGCTTTGGCAGACTACGATCTGGTCGAAAGCCAGGGGCAAAATAGCTCAGTATCGTATAGTTATTGGTCTCTTTACTTTTCGGACAGTGGCGATCGACAACGGGCACAGCGAGAGCTGGAAAATGCGATTGCGTCAGATCCGGATTGCTTCGAATGTATCAGGGCTCTCGATCTGAGTATTTCTCGTGAAAGTCAGGACTGGCCCCGTATCCTGACGCTTTGGTATCCATATTTGGAGCGAAATCCGCAAGATGGAAAAGCGCATCACGAAATAGCGGGTACGTACTATCACCACAAGGATTTTACTAAAATGCAGGAGCACGCCCGAAAGGCAGTATCTCTTGGGGTTTCAGAGGCTGCGATATTCCTTGAAACCCCGATGGGGCCAGCATTGCGGGGCCCCGGAGTCAGATAAGCACTTCCCGCCCATGCGGTCGTGTAAAGTCCAGCGCCGGGCCTGCCGGTACTATGCGGGTCGGGTTGATCATGTCGTGGCTGTAATAATAGTGGCGCTTGATATGTTCAAGGTTTACGGTGCCAGCAACCCCCGGTGTCTGGTACAGGTCACGAACGTAGGCGCTGATCGCAGGGTAATCTTCAATACGACGCAGATTGCATTTGAAGTGGCCGTGATAAACCGCATCGAACCTGACCAGGGTGGTGAACAGTCGCCAGTCAGCCTCGGTCTGAATACTCTTGTCGCCATCCTTAATAAGAAACCGTTGTTCGCTAAGTATGGATTCGAGCCAGTCGAGGGATTCAAACAGTTCGGTGAATGCTTCTTCGTATTTATCCTGCTGCGTAGCAAACCCTGCCCGGTACACTCCGTTATTTACCGTGTTGTAAACACGGTCATTTACCTCATGAATTGCATCATGCAGGTGCTCTGGATAGTAATCGGCGCTGTTGTTGGTCAGGGCATTAAACGCCGAGTTGAACATGCGGATGATCTCCGCTGATTCATTGCTGACGATGCAGTTCTGTTGCTTATCCCATAGCACTGGCACAGTGACACGGCCGCTGTAATCGGACTTATTCAGTGTGTAGAGCTGGTGCAGAAAATCGTGGTGAAACAGCGGGTCACCGCTGCTTCCGGTATCAGTATCAAAGCTCCAGCCGTGCTCGAGCATTTCGGGGGATACTACTGATACGCCAATATGAGCCGCTAGGCCTTTCAGCTCGCGGAAGATCAGAGTGCGATGTGCCCATGGGCAGGCAAGGGAGACAAACAGGTGGTAACGCCCTGACTCGGCTTTGAAGCCAGCGTTGCCGCTGGGGCCAGCGCTTCCGTCCGCAGTAATCCAGTTACGAAGTTGCGCGTCTTCGCGCTTGAAAGCCCCGCCACTTTTATCTGTATCGTACCATTTGTCGTGCCACTGGCCGTCTATCAGCAGACCCATGATCATCTCCTGTCGCAGAGTGCAGATTGCAGAGTGTGTAAATCAGGGTAGCAATAAGGTGGGCATTGAAAAAGTGAGTGAGCGGAACAGTGTCTTTCGATAAGGCTTTGGTATTCAGCTTCCTGCAAACTGCAGCAGCGCCACTCCGCTGAGCAATGACAGCAGCATCGGCAGGAGAACTCTCCAGCCCAGGGCGATACGACCAATACTCATGGCAATGCCGGTTTTCACCAGATTATTAACCATCACGGCAATGACAACGCCTGTTGCGGCCGTAGCCAAAGAGATCGTGTCGGCCAGTGCCAGGCGTGACAGGAGTAGACTGATGGCATCTACATCTGTCACCCCGGAGCCCGCCGCCAGTATGTAGATACCGGCATCACCCATATAGTCCTGGAGCTTGCTGGCCAATAGCAGGATAACCACCATCAGTCCGCCAAGCATCACTGCAGATTGCAACTCCAGAGGGTTAGAGCCTTTTTCTGGTTGGCTGACATCGTTGTCGTGGAAGCGTAGATAGATAATGCCAGCGGGTAAATAGAGACTGACTGTCATCGCCAGCATGGGCAGTAGCAATGCCATGGCAAGTTCGGGAAAGATGACGAAGCAATAGAGCAGAACACGCGGAAACATGGTGCCGCAGGCTAACAGTATGCCCGCTGCCAGAATCGGAATATCGCTGGGAGTTTGCCGTGCCTGCCGCGAAAAATGTAACGTCAGCGCGGTGGAGGAACTGAGGCCCGCAAACAAACTGGTGAATATCAGCCCTTTGCGCTTACCTGCGATCCGTACGGCAAAATAACCGATAAAAGACACCGCCGCGATAAGGACAACCAGCCACCAGATCTCGTAGAGGTTAATAACTCCGCCAGGACCGAAACCTTCTTTCGGTAGCAGTGGAAGTAACACGACAGAGATCAGTAACAAACGTAATGCTGCATCCAGTTCGTGCTCCCGGAGCTTGTTTAACAGTGCATGAATCTCTTTTTTGTTCTCAAGAATGAGGGTGGTGATTACGGCAGCCATGGCAGCGATAACGGCAAGATCAGCCATTACCATCGCGCCGAAGCAGAAGGTCAGGATCAGGCCGATCACACCGGTGATACTGAAATTATGCGAATGTGAAGCCTGAAGGTAATACCCGGTAACAGAAATGGCTGTCACGAACAGCAGCATGGCCGGCAACACCCAGGTGCTGATCTCAAACGATAACAATCCGGCGATTGCGCCAGTCAGTGCCGTCAGAGTGTAAGTGCGTATTCCTGCAACGCGGGCACCGGCCTCTTTGTCGCGTGATGCCCAGCCTCGTTGCAGGCCAATCAGTGCACCCAGTAATAAGGCGATCAGAAGATCGAAGGCGGTAGAGGTGTAACCATTAACAAAGTGAGATAGGTCGGTATCTGGCATAGCGATATCTTCAGTAATCCGAAACAGCAGTATTACCTGTGAAAGGGCTTATGTCAGTGATCCTGCTCAGTGTTTTGATGGCTTATCATCGCTTGTTGTAGCTGCACTAATTCAGGTATCAGGTCAAGTACCGGGCCAGGTACTACGTCAGGTTCCACAAAAGGTGCGAAGCACTTTTTCATTACTCTGGGGCGGTAGTTGATAGTCCTGATATTCAGTCAGTTCATCGAACGGCCGTTCGAGCGCAGCCAGAAGTCTTTCAAAAGGCGCGTAATCGCCATCTTCTGCTGCTGCGATTGCCTCTGCTACCCGATGGTTCCGCGGAATCACAGCAGGGTTAGTCTGCTGCATCCGTGTAATACACGCAGCGATGTCATCTTCATTCAGTAGACGTTGCTGCCAGTCACTCAGCCACTGGTTAAGGCGCTCTTCGAGTGATGCTGTGTGCATGGCGTCGGCGTTCTGGAAGAGTGCCAGTACATGGCTGCGATCTGAGTCGCCAGTCGTGCAGTGACTCAACCGGCGGAAGAACAGTGTAAAATCGAGGTGCGTTTCATCGAGCAGGTCGATCACGCGGGTGAACAGTTCGCGGTCAGTATCCTGAATCTCTGAAAACCCGAGTTTCGCGGCCATCCCATGCTCCCAGGCGTTCTGATGCCAGTCGGCGTAGTCTTTCAGGATGGCTGTTGCTGTGTCGACGGCGTCTTTTTCTTCACCGGGAAACAGCGGTAGCAACGCCTCTGCTAAGCGGGCGAGATTCCACTGACCAATGGCAGGCTGGTTCTGATATGCGTAGCGCCCTTGAGAGTCGATTGAGCTGAAGACTTTACTGCGGCTGAAGGCATCGATAAATGCACAAGGGCCGTAATCGATGGTTTCGCCGCTGATGGTCATGTTGTCCGTGTTCATGACACCGTGAATAAATCCAAGGTTCATCCATTTAGCGATGAGTTCTGCCTGATTTTTTACGACAGCTTTGAAAAACTCGACGTACTTGTTTTCGTCGGAATTAATCTTTGGCTCAATATTGGAATAGTGTCGTTCAATCGCGTGATCGGCCAGAGTTTTCAAAGCCTGAATATTCTGTCGTAAGGCGAAAAACTGAAAGGTGCCAACGCGGATATGGCTTGAGGCTACGCGGGTGAATACCGCCCCCGGCTCTCGCTGCTGGCGGATGACTGGCTCACCGGTAGCGACCACTGCCAGAGCACGGGTGGTTGGTACGCCTAATGCCTGCATTGCCTCACAGAGAATGTACTCTCGCAGGGCAGGGCCAAGCGGGCAGCGACCATCGCCGTTACGGGAGAATGGCGTGCGCCCAGCACCTTTGAGCTGTACGTCTTTGAGCTTCCCGTCTTTGGCGATCAGGTCACCAAGTAGAATTGCCCGGCCATCCCCGAGCTGAGGGTTCAGGTGCCCGAACTGATGACCACTGTAGGCCATTGCCAGAGGAGCGGCATTTTCAGGAACAGAATTGCCCGAAAAAATATCCGCCAGATCGGAATCGTTGACGTTATCACAATCAATATTTAATTCTTTGGCAAGGATCGAATTAAATTTAATTAATTCCGGTTTTTTTACTGGTGACGGATGTATCTGTGCTGAAAAATCGTCGCCTAATTCAGCGTATTTATTCTCAAACGGAAACATCGTGGTCATAGTGAACCTGTTAAATAGTCAGCCTGCTAGAAATTAACCGAGGGGAGCGACGCCTATCGCCAGTGCATGGAGCCAGAAGGCGAAGGCACCCCAGGCACCTAAAGAAACCACCAAGGTTAACACATCACGCATAGGCCCTTTGTATTGCTTTACCGTACCTGCCGCTTTGTCGCGACGACGGGATATAGCGAATCCTGCGATACCCCAGATCAGAAACGTACCAAACAGCAGAACATCGTGAAGGCCGCCGTTAGCGATCAGGTGAGCAAATGCCCAGAGTTTGATACCCAGATACATAGGGTGCCCGGTTTTCACCTGAATCCGGTTGCCGGGTATCTGGCTGGCAAACAGCAGAATAAAGGCGGGCA
Organism: Thalassolituus sp.; assembly: GCA_038109705.1. Classification (GTDB taxonomy): domain Bacteria; phylum Pseudomonadota; class Gammaproteobacteria; order Pseudomonadales; family Oceanobacteraceae; genus Thalassolituus. The sequence continues at coordinate 7,292 of JAYNJA010000132.1, forward strand.
GTGTCAGTAGCGCTGCGAGGTGTTTCGTCCACACAGGTGGGTGGTACAGGAATACGCCTTCGGCACGGGCGTCGCCATAGCCAAAGATCAGACAAGCCAGACCAATACCCGCAACGATGGCATACAGGCCCTTCCATGGCATCAGGCCGAGCTTCGAGACCATTTTCTCACGCCATTGATGAGCAAACAGATTCACTGAGTGACCACCGACAAAAAGTACGAGTCCAGCGATGAGGAGTTCCATGTAATTTGTCCTGTATTTGTATGAGGGTTAGTCGGGCCGGCAATAGAGGCGTCGGGCTGACAATAGAAGATAGTGTGCTGGCTTGTCTCAGATGGAACAATCTTTTTTGCAGGCATAAAAAAAGCGCACCTCTTTCGAGGTGCGCAAAAAGGGCATTTAGTGGTACTGATTCTCCCAAAAACCAATACCTGCCCTTAAGGAGGAGACTACTGCGTCAGCAGAATTGCCGCGAAAGAGTGGGGGCACTCTCTCGCGGTAAGCCAGTCTCAGAAGAAAACAGGCTAAAGAACCGTCTTTAAAAAAAGCCCGGCTTAGAAGAAACCCAGCGGGCTGGTTGAGTAGCTCACCAGCAGGTTCTTGGTCTGCTGATAGTGCTCAAGTGCCACTTTGTGAGTTTCACGGCCGATACCAGACTTCTTGTAACCACCGAACGCAGCGTGTGCTGGGTAGGCATGGTAACAGTTGGTCCATACGCGGCCCGCCTGAATACCACGGCCCATGCGGTAAGCGCGGTTCATGTCGCGGGTCCATACACCAGCGCCGAGACCAAACTCAGTATCGTTGGCGATTTCGAGAGCTTCGGCTTCGTCTTTAAAGGTAGTTACGCTGATAACAGGACCAAAGATTTCTTCCTGGAATACGCGCATTTTGTTGTTGCCTTTGAAAACGGTCGGCTGGATGTAGAAACCAGTCTGCAGATCGCCTTCCAGTTTTTCTGGTGCGCCACCGGTCAGTACTTCTGCACCTTCCTGCTTACCGATTTCGATGTACTTCATGATGCGCTCGTACTGTTCCTGAGATGCCTGAGCACCTACCTGAACGTCGGTATCCAG
>JAYNJA010000133.1:0-3685 GCA_038109705.1 Thalassolituus sp.
ATAACCAGCGTTCCATCAGGCTTTATCTGCCTTTCAACCATACGGCGGGTGCCGTCTTCATCGATCACCATCATCATCACCGTTGACCACTGATTTTCTGTATAGGCCGTTGCGGTCCCATCACCGTGAACAACCACAGGAATCTCGGATGCGGGCAGGCGCTGACTTTCTATGTACTCTTCAAGTTCGGCAGGTAACTCACCTTCGTGGTCGTGCCCATCAGCAGCAGCCGCTGCCTCGTCCTGAATTTGTTCAGGTGCTGGCTGAGCACTCTGCGGTGCTGAGGAGGGGACTTTCTTAAAGAAAATGCTGCCACTGGCCTGCTGGGGCTCTGTTACGCGCTGTTGAGTAAAAAATACCGTCGTCAGGACGGCAATAATAAGGGCTGCAGCCAGAAGGAGGGGGCGCATAGAGACTCCATGTGTGTTTATTAGGCTTACTCAGTATAAGCAAGTAATTCCAATATACATCGGTTGCTGAGAGCTACCTGTGTGACAGCTCTCAGTCTGACGATTTCTAAAATGTAGGGTCGAAACCCGTCAGCGCCAGTCTTAGCCGTTCTGGCTTAAGTCCCGGCGACGCAGCAAAGCGATCGCCGTAATCAACAGCCAGATTGCATTACCACCGCCGGAGCTGGAGCCACCAGAGCCTGGTGTTGATGCTTCATCCTCTTCAGGTTTGACCTGACTGCCATCTCCCCACATAGATACACTCATATTTTCAGCACCACTCAAAGTGTCAAGACGCATAGTCCGGTCGCTGGCGTTGTCGTGCTGTATCCACAGTTTAACAGGCGTTGGGCCAGTCCAGTCCCATTGCCATTGAGCGAAGGCTGTTTCTGCAGATACAGATGTCAGAGGTATCGCGACCATTTCTTCGTTATCGAATTCGATACTGAGTGTCGGGTCGCTATCAGAGAAATCAAAATCCTTGGCCAGCACCTCAATATCCAGAGTGTAAAACTCCGGACGTGCCTTCAGCTGTACGTTGGTTTCGAAGTTAGTTGCCGAAACCTCTACATCGACGACCTGCGAATGGTGCCCGTCAGCTCTGATCTGTAGCTGCAATTCTGTCGGAGGCAAAGTAAGAGAAATAACACCACTGCTGTCAGTCAATTGCTCGCTACTGATGCCCCAACCAGCAAGACTGTCATTGGTCAGCTGTACTGCCACGTCTTTGAGTGCGTTGTTATTCTCGTCGGTTACTTTAATCGTGAATTCGACGCCGTCGTCACCAGATACCCTCTGATTCAGGCTGGAAAAGTCGGCTATCTCGAAGTCTAACGGAACCCAGTTGTAACCGTTTTCTGCTGGATACATGACACCGATTGCCACCTCATTCTGGTTGGCAGCATCGTGAAGTACAGTGAGTGGCAGATCTCCCCCTGTTAGCGGATTAAAAATCAGCAAACTACGACTGTAGCTAGTGACATTGACTGTCTCACCTGCGATTAATCCACGAATCAGCACGCGCCCGAGATCGCTACCATTGAGCAACGGATTAGCGTTAACTGAAATTGCTGGTGGTCGCATAAAGCTGGCGTATAAAGGATCGACAACGTCATCTTTATCGGTAGCGATAATTTCATAAATGCCGGCAAACGGGCCTTCCTCTGGAACACCAATAATTGGTGAGCCGAACTCGCTATAGGTAATCAGATCTGGGCGATCTTCGTTGTTGTAGCGGACGGTAAAGTCCCAGTCCCCAACTTTGCGTGATATATGAATCTCGTAAGGTTGGACTCTGCTGGATTCGTCCATGACGCTCGCTTCGCCATTACTTACCTCCTCTGCGCCCATGTACACGGTAATTTCCGGAGTTGGCAGACCTCCGGTAAATGTCACATAAAACGAACGGGTAGATTCGAATTCGCTGTCGGTGGCAGTAACGGTGATTCTTACCTGACCGTTGTATCCGTGCGGAGACGTTATGATCAGTTGTCCGTTCTCGAGCCGCACTGCAACAAGGTTTGGTTTATCACTAACCACAGAAAGCACCGCGTCATCATCGACATCGTTAAGTGGGATGGAAATACGCCCTGTGGAAGTCACATCAAATGTCTGCGACGGTAAGTAATTAACGATTGGCCGGTCATTGACAGGATTTACCGTCACAGTAATGACTATAGTTGTTGAATCATTGGCGTCATACGCGCGCAGCGATACTTCACCTGTGCCATAAAAATTACTGGTTGGGTCAATCACCAGCCTGTCAGGAAGAATCTGGGCGCCAAGTTCTGCGGTCGCGGTATTGATTGCGAAGCGAACATAGTCGCCCTCAGCATCTGTCGCTGTTAACGGAATTTCGATGCGTCCGTCTTCATCCAGAGCGACAGCAGTAGCAAAGGTTTCCGGAAATTCCGGGGCATCATTTACGGCGATAAATCGCGTTGAAATAGTCTGGTGATCACTGAGTACACTGTCATTTACGATCAGAGTAAAGGTGTAATCGCCAGATTGATTTTCGTCCGGTGTCAGGGTGATATCAGCGCCGCTCACCGTTGACTGTATCAGTGGCGTTATCCACTGCGGCAGACCGGTAATGCTGTATGTCAGAGTGTCGCTATTCGCGTCAGTCGCAATAACAGAAAATTGAGTAGGCGTATCTTCGTAGCCGTCTGACAGCGCGACATGAGTAAGCACCGGTGCGATATTTTCCAAGCCAACTTCGATGAGAAAAGTCTGGCTAACGCTGGTATTACCGTCAGTCAGATCTAATGTCAGGGAGGCTGTTCCGGTAAAGGTATTATTCTGAGTTATTGTCAGAATATCTCCGTTGATGCTGGTATCTAAGCCTTGAGGGTTGTTGGTCACGGCAGCGGTTAATAAATCTCCGTCGATGTCAGAAAACTCCAGCGGAATATTCAGGGTGCCTGTTGCAGGCATACTCTGGTTGTATATTTGTCCGAACACCGGTGCGTCGTTCACTGAGGTAACGGTCAGTGTGAATGTATCTGTTACCTGATATTCACCGTCTGTTACTACCAATGTGAGTTGGATATCGCCGTTGTAATTGGCTGGTGGAACAACCGTGAGTACAGGAGTTTCACCACTGGTATCGATAGACACCTGTGTGCCTTCAATATCTGCACTGATCGATGCTTGTGGCACTGAGCCGTCAACATCACCATAGTTCAGTAATCCCATCCAGGCATTGTCTTCAGCAATGCTTATATCAGAGACAGAGATGTACGGCGGATCGTTAATATTGTCCACGATAAGGGCGATGTTTTTGCTGGCCTGGCGGCTACCATCACTGACAACTAAGTCAAAGCTGAAATGACCGTATACATTCAACGCGGGAGTAAGGATGACGGTTTCACCTAAGATGCTGGAAGTCACGTCAGAGGAAAGCCCCGTTAGCGAATAGGTGAGCGTTTCGCTATCTACATCAGTGGCATCAATTTCAAATGAGACGGAGACTTCTTCATCGGTTCTGAAAAAACTGGTGGTGTTATGAATGACGGGTGCGTCATTAACGGCTTCGACCGTTACCTGAAAAGTTTCTGCTGTCGTACTGAAACCGTCATCAGCTGTGAGTGTCAGCGTGCCGATACCAAAATAATTCTGCACGGGTCTTATCCGTATCCGGTCGCCACTGATGCTTGCGCCAAGGTTTTCAATGTCACCGGTAAGAGAATACGTTAATGGGTCACCATTTTGATCCGAGGCCACGAAGGTTATAT
>JAYNJA010000133.1:3695-8350 GCA_038109705.1 Thalassolituus sp.
CCTGCATTGTTTTATCTGTAATTTCACGGATGTTCGGTGGATATTGTTCCTCTGCAGTGTCCCAGCCAATATCAAGCAAAGCAGCGAAAGAAATCGAATTGCCGGTACTCGATTCCGCATAAGGTTCCATTAATTCATCAGGGCTTAAGGCCGTGCTGAAGTGCGAAACAGAAGAACCGTCTTGATAAAACGAAGGTGCATACATCTGAACCATGTCATCAGTCAGACCTTCGGTAAGTTCAGATGCGGCGCTGTTGGCATATGAGCCCGCCCATACCAGTTTATCGGTACTGCGCATGGCCGATACCCTGTTGGCTTCACTGAGCGACTCCAGCGACGCGTCATAATGCGTTGAATGCAGCTTGAGCGTAAAGGGGTCGTAGAGCGGAGTCTGACTTCCAAACGAGTAGTCTTCTGTCTGGAACAACATTTCTCCATCAGGAAGCATGGTACTCATGAATCCCATACCATGAAGAAGCTCATGAATGACTGTACTTAACAGGTCTTCATCGTCTCCTGAATTGCCATCAAGCCCGTAGTACCAGTTCGTTCCTGTAATACAGTCTTCGTTATTATCAATTGCCGAGTTGAATGTCGCGACTATCTCTGGAGCGTCCTCATCGGCATCCGCCTGTACCATCTGATTCCAGAGTGCGTGGGGAATGATTCGTGTATGAAAATCTGTTTCTTCGAATGCTGCTGGGCCTGCCGCACCAAGCATCGCCTCATTTGGTGAGCAATAAAGCGGGCTGAAGTCCGCAACGACGATGACAGGGTAGTGAACCTTGACGTGGCTCTCGATAATACGGGCTGCTTCTACAAATACAAACAGACGCTGCAAGCCTATGGTGTCCCCCGGGTTGTTACCAACCGGCTCAACTGGAGTCATGTCATAAAAACCCTCGCCTGGGTCATCGGCGAGTGCAAACTGAAAATAAGCCTGAGCATGGTGGGTTAACATCAGGCAGGTTAAAAGCGTAAAAAACCGGAAAAACATGAATAACAATCCTTGTGTGGCCTGGGCTTATTCAGGGACGATAATCTTGCCGTCAGGCGTAATCTTTCGTTCGACTAACTTCTTATTACCGTCTTCATCAATCGTTCTGACCAGGACGGTGGATAATTGCCTGTCGGTTCGAACAGTAGCTGTACCTACTATAGCCGCGGCTGAAGTGTGACGGATAATCTCGATATCTGCAGAGTCGCTCCGCATATTATCGAGATAGGCTTCCAGCTCGGGGGATAACTCGCCATCGTGGCTATGATCGTCTGGCCCCTGTTTGTCTGGAGCGGGTTTGTCTGAAGTTGGCTTATTTAGCGTCTGCTTGTTCAGGTGCGGATCTTGCGTGTTTGACTGGGACTGCGGAGAACTATCAGGCTGGTCGTAACTTACCTGAGGAAGGATAGAGGGGGCTTCATTTCCGCTACCGGAAAACAGCCAGCCAAGGCTTCCGATAACAAAGATGCTGATTGCGGCCAGTATGCGCGGTCGCATGGTTCCCTCCAATTTTGTCCTGTTCCTATGAGTGCCCCATTATACCGGGATATTGGCTGCTTTTCTTAATAGAGTTCTCAGTTACGAACGACGTTTTGTAAATCTGGTTGCCTCAGCTGACAGCGGATCTTCGGGCCAGGGGTGTTTCGGGTAGCGGCCACGCATATCTTTGCGCACATCGGCGTAGGTATTGCGCCAGAAGTGGGGCAGATCCTGAGTGACTTGTAAGGGACGCTGTGCCGGTGAAAGAAGGTGGATCATAAGAGGCTGCGTATCGTTGAGAACCGAAGGCTGCCCCTCGTAGCCGAACATTTCCTGCAGTTTTACCGCCAGTACTGGTGGGTTCTGGGAATAGTCGATGCGGATGCTGGAGCCGCTCGGCACCCGCAGATGAGTTGGTAGCAGCCGGTTTAGTTGCTGCTGTTGCTCCCAGCTGAGCAGCGATAGCAGGGCATCGTGCACATTTATTTTCTTCAATTCGCGCTGGTGGCGGAGGCCGGTTAAAAATGGCATCAGCCATTCATCGGCGTTACTCAGCAGAGCATCCTCGGATACGTCAGGCCAGTTGGCGTCATATTCATGTGCGAGTGCCAGGCGTTGGCGCAGCGTTTGAGTTGCATCGGTCCAGTCCAGAATCTTCAGACCTTGTTTCGCGAGCAGGTCTTTCCACGCTAAGGCCCAGTCTTCATCTGTAAGATTGTTGAGGCGTTTGCTGTCGAGGGTCACAGCGCCCAGGCGAGTCTGCTCTTCGGCAAGTAACTGGCCGTTATCCTGCCAGTTAACGTTGATATGGCGACTGAGCATATGCGGATGCAGATCCGTCAGTTCCTGCAATGTGTTCTCTGACAGGGGCGCGGCTGAGCGGATCAGGTTAGGTTGCCCTGCAGTTACGTCGGCACAGACCAGCCAGTGATTGCCCTGTAAGGGGGAATCCCGGAACACTTCAGCACCGGCACCTGAGGCCAGATGATAACTTTTGCCTGAACTGCGCAGGCGCGCGATCCTGTCCGGGAAGGCGCAGCCCAGCAGGAAGCCTATATCTGCAGGGCGGCTGTCTGTAGTGCGTCTGTCTGTAGGGCCTGACTCTGAAGTGCTTGCTTGAAGCAGCTTCTGTAGCCGTTTTGCCTGAGGCTCAACACGGTTACGCCATTGCCCGCTGCCTTGCAGGCGATGAATCGCCAGGCTCAGCTCATCCTGCTGGCGCAATAGGGCGGGCTCCTGCAACAGAGCCGCGAGTTCGCAGGCGCTGGAGGCCATACCAGCATCAGAACCGCGCAGAATCATATTGGCGAGACGAGGCTCAAGGCTCAGCTGCTCGCAACGTTGGCCATGTTCCGTGAGCTTACCGTCTTCGATAATCCCTAAGGTTGCCAGCAGATCTTCGGCCTGACGTAAATGTGCAGCTGGTGGCGGTGTCAGCCAATCAAGCTCATCGGCACTTGCGCCCCACTGCAGCAGGTCGAGTAGCAGCGGTGACAACTCCGCATCAGCGATTTCAGGACGGATATGTGCAGGACGTTGCTGCAGGCTGGTTTCGGTAAAAAGGCGGTAGGCAATACCGTGGCTTTGTCGCCCGGCGCGCCCAGCACGCTGTATGGCACTCGCGAGTGAAATATCCTGCGTCACCAACTCAGATAGCCCGAGGGCAGCACGGAAACGCATACGCTTTTCGAGACCCGAGTCGATAACGATACGAACGCCATCAATTGTCACCGAGCTTTCGGCAATATTCGTGGAGAGAATCACCTTGCGTCGGCCTTGCTCGTCTGGGGCCAGAGCCAGCTTCTGATCTTTATCACTGAGTTGGCCATGCAAGGGAAGAACGACAATATCGCTGTTTGAAGCGAGGGTTTCCTCCACTTTGCGTATATCACCCGTGCCGGGCAGAAACGCCAGAATATCGCCTTCGTGCGTGCGCAGGACTTCACTGATTACCCGCGCCATATGTGCTGGTAAGCGTTCGTTGGCGTCGCGAGCAGGGCGGTATTCCAGCTCAACAGGAAAGCTCCGGCCTTCAGAGCGGATAACAGGTGCATCCAGTAGTGCAGTGAGAGACTCCGTATCCAGCGTTGCTGACATCACCAGTAACTTTAGATCCGGGTTAAACACCTGCTGGCACTGCAGGCACAAGCTCAGGCCTAGCTCTGAAGGCAGGTGGCGCTCATGAAACTCATCGAAGATGATCAGCCCAATCCCATTCAGTTCGGGATCATCCAGCAACATACGCGTCAGAATGCCCTCCGTAACTACCTCAATCCGAGTTGCAGCAGAGACGGCCGACTCCATCCGCATACGATAGCCCACGGTCTGACCGACTTTCTCACCGAGCTGCTCTGCCATAAAACGAGCCGCGTTGCGGGCGGCGACTCTTCTCGGTTCAAGCATGATAATGCGCTTTTCTTCGAGCCAGGCTTCATCCAGCAATGCCAGCGGCACACGTGTGGTTTTACCTGCACCGGGCTCAGCAACCAGCAAAGTGTTGGCATTGTCTGTTAGCGAAGATTTCAGATCGTCGAGAACTGCATCGATAGGTAAGGCGGTCATGGTGAAAGGGTGTTACTGATTTGTCCGCGATGATAGCATGACCTGACATGCAAACATGGAGAAAGCCCATGAGCGACGCCAATGTGGTGGATTTTCAGAAGGCCGGTGAGAAACATAGGGCCGAACGTTCACACCGCGAAAAAGAAGAAAAAGTCGATGCGATGCGTCAGCGTTTTGAAGAAGCATTTCCGGTTAAGAAAACACCGGTAAAGGATTTTCTGCGCAAAAAGAAGGCGAAGAAGAAACGGTAATTAATTTTATAAAATCCAAATTTCTTTCAGACACAAAACAGCCGGCAATTGCCGGCTTTTTCAGTTCAGTCGTCAGTGCTTCATGAGTGAACCACTGATATTGGTATGGCGATCACGCACCAACCAGAGACTGACCACATACACGTACTACGTTACCGCTTACGCCGTTAGACGCTGGGTTGCCGAAGAATGCGATGGTTTCTGCTACGTCTACTGGCTTACCGCCCTGAGACAGAGAGTTCAGGCGACGGCCAACTTCACGGGTCATGAACGGAATAGCGTCAGTCATCTGAGTTTCGATGAAGCCTGGTGCTACTGCGTTGATGGTGATGCCTTTCTTAGCCAGTTCAGGAGCCATGTACTGA